>JANQKJ010000013.1 GCA_028281205.1 Gammaproteobacteria bacterium | reverse complement strand
TTGAAGGCAATTTTTCTGAATACGAAGAGGAAAGAAAGACACGTTTAGGCGAAGATGCTGGACAACCCAAACGAGTTCGCTATAAAAAATTAGATGCTTAAATAAAAAAACGCCAAACACATATATGCTCGGCGTTTAGTATTTAAGCATCTAATTTTTTATAGCGAACTCGTTTGGGTTGTCCAGCATCTTCGCCTAAACGTTTCTTTCTATCCTCTTCGTATTCAGAAAAATTGCCTTCAAACCACTGCACATTACCTTCATCTTCAAATGCTAAAATATGCGTAGCGATACGGTCCAAGAACCATCGATCGTGTGAGATAACGATTGCACTGCCTGGGAAGTTCAATAAACCTTCTTCTAATGCACGTAGTGTCTCTACATCCAAGTCGTTGGTAGGTTCATCTAGTAACAATACATTGCCGCCTTGACGTAATAATTTGGCAAGTTGTAATCGGTTGCGTTCTCCTCCCGAAAGTTCTTTAACTAACTTTTGCTGGTCACTGCCTTTAAAATTAAACCGACCCACATAACTGCGGGATTGCATAGTATGATTACCTACCGTTATGACATCTAAGCCATCAGAGATTTCTTGCCATACACTATTCTCTCCTTGCAAATCATCGCGTAATTGATCTACGTAGGATAGTTTTACAGATTCGCCAATATTTAGTTCGCCTTTATCTACTGTTTCCTGACCAACAATCATTTTAAATAGCGTTGTTTTACCAACACCATTACCACCGATCACACCGACGATGGCGCCTTTGGGGATGTTAAAAGATAAGTCATCAAACAATACACGATCATCAAATTGTTTAAATAAATGTTTTGTTTCTATGATTTGGTCACCTAGGCGATCACCTACCGGAATAAAGATTTCATTCGTCTCTGCGCGCTGTTGGAATTCTTGCGAGTTGAGTTCTTCAAAGCGTTTTAAACGTGCTTTACTTTTTGCTTGTCTGGCCTTGGGATTGCTGCGTACCCATTCAAGTTCAGCAGCAATAGTTTTCTTTCTTGCTTGCTGTTGTTTTTCTTCTTGTTGTAAGCGACGCTCTTTTTGATCCAGCCAACTGGAGTAATTTCCTTCCCAGGGAATGCCATGACCACGATCCAGTTCCAATATCCAACCGGCTACATTATCTAGAAAGTAACGGTCATGCGTCACTGCAACTACAGTACCTGAGTATTCTTTTAAAAATTGTTCAAGCCAAGCGACAGAATCTGCATCTAAATGGTTAGTTGGTTCGTCTAAGATCAGCATTTCTGGATTCGAAAGTAGTAACTGACATAAAGCGACTCGTCTGCGTTCACCTCCAGAGAGTTGTTCAATATTTGCATCCCAGGGTGGCAGGCGTAACGCGTCAGCAGCAACCTCTAATTTTCTTTCCAGATTCCAGCCATCTGCCGCTTCAATCTGATCTTGTAGTTTTGCCTGCTGTTCAAGTAATGCAGTCATTTCATCATCAGACATGGGTTCAGCAAATTTCATGCTGACTTCGTTGAAAGCATCCAATGCTTGTTTTAATGGTGCGATACCTAGTTCTACATTACCGCGTACATCTAATGATTTATCTAATTCAGGCTCTTGGGGAAGATAACCAATTTTAAGATCAGTTTGTGGTCGGGCTTCACCTAAGTAGTCTTTATCAACGCCCGCCATAATGCGTAACAGGGTGGATTTACCAGCACCGTTATAACCAAGTACTCCAATTTTGGCGCCAGGGAAGAAGTGTAGAGAAATATCTTTAAGGATTTCTTTTTTGGGTGGCACGACTTTGCCGACACCACTCATGGAAAATACATATTGGGCCATAAATTAATTTGTATAGTAAATGATTGAACAAAAGTTGATCATGGATCAACGCGTTAAGGACAGGTCTGCATAATTCCAAAATTAAGCAAGTGCGTCTAGCATTTAAATGAAGTTGCCACACTGCGAGATATAGACCAGTAGGGTTAGTTCATCCACAATATTTTGGGGTATAATTGTCAGATTATGGATTTTGAACATATTTAAGACAGGAGTATTTACATGTTTTCAGGCGATATGAGTATCAGTGGTTTCGACCAAGAACTAGCTGATGCTATCAGCAGTGAGCGCAAGCGTCAGGAAGAGCATATTGAATTAATTGCATCAGAGAACTACGCAAGCCCAAGGGTGATGGAAGCACAAGGAACAGTGTTAACTAATAAATATGCCGAGGGATATCCAGCTAAACGCTACTATGGTGGTTGTGAACATGTGGACACTGCAGAGCAACTGGCAATTGATCGCTTGAAAAAGTTATATGACGCAGATTATGCCAATGTACAACCACACTCAGGTTCGCAAGCAAATGCAGCAGTATTTTTGGCCTTGCTCGAGCCTAACGACACCGTACTAGGTATGGCACTGGCTCATGGTGGTCACTTGACTCATGGCTCCCACGTTAACTTTTCTGGTAAGCAATTTAATGCTGTTCAATATGGTTTGAACCCAGACACAGGCGAAGTGGATTATGATGAAGTTGAGCGTTTAGCAAAAGAGCATAAACCAAAAATGATTATTGCTGGCTTCTCAGCTTATTCTCGTGTTATGGATTGGCAACGCTTTAGAGATATAGCGGATAGTGTTGGTGCATACTTCTTGGTTGATATGGCGCACGTATCAGGTTTGGTTGCTGCGGGTTTGTATCCAAACCCAGTACCGATTGCAGATGTTGTTACTTCAACTACTCACAAAACACTACGTGGTCCTCGTGGCGGTATTATTATTGCGCGTAAAAATGACGAGATTACTAAGAAATTAAATTCAGCTGTATTCCCAGGCATGCAGGGTGGACCTCTAATGCATGTTATTGCTGCCAAAGCAGTGGCATTCAAGGAAGCATTAGAACCTGAGTTTAAAGCCTATCAAGAACAAGTGTTGAAAAATGCAAAAGCCATGGCAAGCCAGTTCCAGAGTCGTGGTTATGACATTGTTTCTAATGGCACGGATGATCACTTGATGCTTGTTGATCTCATTAAGAAAGGTATCACAGGTAAAGCTGCAGATGCTGCATTGGGCAATGCAAATATTACAGTTAATAAAAACACGGTACCAAACGATCCTCAGTCTCCATTTGTCACCAGTGGTATTCGTGTAGGTTCGCCTGCAATTACTACTCGTGGTTTTAAAGAAGCTGAGTGTGTTGAATTAGTTAATTGGATGTGTGATGTGATGGATGACCTTGAAAATCAGGATGTCATTAATCGCGTTAAGCAACAGGTCGTTGAGCTATGTCAACGCTTTCCAGTTTACAGTTAGTAACAAGGTAGTATGAAATGATTATTCTAGGTTAACGCCATGCGCTGTCCCTTTTGTGGTGCGACAGATACTAGAGTAATCGATTCCCGTTTAGCGGGAGACGGTAGCCAGGTTCGTCGTCGCAGAGAATGTGCCGAGTGTAAAGAACGCTACACAACCTTTGAGACGGCGGAACTTGATTTACCCAGAATAGTAAAACGTGATGGACGTAGAGAAGCGTTTACAACAGATAAACTTCGTTCGGGTATTATTCACGCAATAGAAAAAAGACCTGTTTCTACAGATCAAGTAGAGAAAATTATCGATCATATTCGACGCTTATGCTTAGCTTATGGTGATCGTGAAATACCTGCCAACCAATTAGGTGAGTGGGTTATGCACGAATTGCGAAATGTCGACCAGGTGGCTTACGTTAGATTCGCATCGGTATATCGTTCATTTACCGACGTGCAAGAATTCCGTGAAATCATTGAACATGTGGAAAATGATTTGTCACCCGAAATGCGTAAAAGTCAACTATCTTTAATCTCCGATAGTTAATTCAAATTATACGTATTCATGTCTAATCCACGCGATGTCGAGTGCATGTCATATGCACTGCGTCTTGCTAAGCAAGGTATCTATAGTACGCGTCCCAATCCCAATGTTGGCTGTGTGATCACTAATACAAAAGGTGAAATTATGGGTGAGGGCTACCATCATCGTGCTGGTGGGCCACATGCTGAAATTTTTGCATTGCAACAAGCGGGTGATAAAGCAAAAGGTGGGATAGCTTATATCAGCTTAGAACCTTGTTGTCATTATGGGAAGACTGGTCCATGCGTTGAAGCATTAATTGATGCAGGTATTCAAAAAGTATTTATTGCTATGCGTGACCCGAACCCTTTAGTTTCAGGCAAAGGCGTAGAATTACTAAAACAGCATAACATTGAAGTAGAAGAAAACATCTTGAGCCAACAGGCGAATTGTTTAAACCGGGGATTTATTAAACGTATGAGCCATGGGTTACCTTGGGTGACGGCAAAAGTAGCAAGTAGTTCTGATGGTCGCACTGCATTGAGTAATGGCGCTTCCAAGTGGATTACTTCTGAACTGGCACGCTTTGATGTGCAAAAAATTCGTGCTCGTCATGATGCCATTATGACTGGCATCGGCACTGTATTAGCTGATGATCCAAGTTTGAATATGAGATTAACAAAAGCAGAATTAGGCTGTGAAGAAGAACCTATTCAGCCCATACGTATAGTGCTTGATCCAGAATTGGAAATGTCCACTAATGCTAAAATGTTGAGCTTAACTGGTAAAACAATTATATATACAGCTAAAGATAGTAATATTAATGCCTTTGCTAACCTGCCAAGTTGCGAAGTGATTCAGATTGATGGTCAAAACAATAAATTTGACTTACATGAGATATTTAAGCATTTAGCAAAATTGGATATTAATAGTGTGTTGGTTGAATCTGGTGCTTCATTATTAGGGCAACTTATTAATGCTCAACTTATAGATGAATTGATTCATTATATTGCGCCTACTCTGATGGGTAACCAATCAAGGGGTATGTTTGATGTTGATGAAATCGCTAATATGAATGAATGTATTTCACTAGAATATGAAGATATCCGCCAAATAGGTAAAGATATTCGAATTACCTCGTTAATTAATTACTAGTAATAAGCTATGTCTACCATTGTTGCTGTACAAAAAAACAATAAAATCTGCATTGCTGCAGATACACTTACTACTTTTGGAGACGTGCGCCAGAGTAATGAGTATGATCTTACCAGTGAAAAAATTATCCAGCATGAAAATAATTATATTGGTATTGTTGGTAGCGCTGCCCATCATTTAGTTATGCAGCATGTATTGGATAAAGAGTCATCGATCATACATTTGAATTCACCAATAGAAATTTATAAGACTTTTCTTGATTTGCACCCTATTCTAAAAGATCAGTATTTTCTTAATGCTAAAGACGAGGATGATGATGCTTATGAGTCTTCACGCATAGATGCACTGATTGCTAATAAGCATGGAATCTTTGGTGTCTATTCGTTAAGAGAAGTGTTTCAATATAAAAACTTTTGGGCAGTTGGAGCAGGTGCAGAAGTCGCTCTTGGTGCACTATATGCGATGTATAAAGTAGAAAATGACGCTGAAAAAATTGCCAGCTGTGCAATCGAAGCTAGTGCTGAGTTTCATACCAGTAGTGCATTGCCTCTCACAAAGTATTGTATAGAATTGTAAGGTAACTGCGGTGTTCACAGGTATTATTCAGGGTGTAGGCACGATAGCGAATATCGAACAGCATGATTCATCTTATATCCTTTCAATCAAAACATTTGCAGGCTTTCTTAATGATATTAAACCTGGTGATAGTATTTGTGTTCAAGGTGTATGCTTGACCGTAACTAAACTAGAGCAAGATACTTTCATAGTAGATGTTTCTGCGGAAACTATTCGCTGTACTACTTTTACTAATTTAAAGCTGGATCAACAGCTTAATTTAGAACAAGCGCTTACACTTTCTGATCATCTGGGCGGCCATTTGGTGACAGGACATGTCGATGCTACAGGTGAAATAGTAGACATAACAAAAGAAAGCAACTCTACACGATATACTATTCGAGCTCCTGAAAGTATTAGTAAATACATTGCCAAAAAAGGATCAATTTGTATTGATGGTGTTAGCCTTACTGTTAATGATGTTGAGGACAATAATTTCACTGTCAATATTATTCCGCATACCATAGAGAATACCGCTATAATTCATTATCGATTGGGCACATTTGTTAATTTAGAAATTGATCTGGTCGCACGCTACGTAGAACGTCTACATACATATTAAGCTCTCAATATGAAATTTAATTCTACTGAAGAAATTATTCAAGATATTGCTGCTGGTAAAATGGTAGTGATAGTCGATGATGAAGATCGTGAAAACGAAGGTGATTTGCTCATGGCTGCCTCTATGGTGCGCCCTGAGGATATTAATTTCATGGCTAAATATGGTCGTGGTTTGATTTGTTTAACTTTAACTAAAGAGCGTTGTCAGCAGTTGAATCTTCCTCTAATGGTAGATGTTACTGATGCAGACCACACAACTAACTTCACACTATCTATTGAAGCAAGCGAAGGTGTGACTACAGGTATTTCTGCTTATGATCGTGCGCACACAATACGGACGGCTGTTGCTCCCAATGCAAATAGTGACAGTATCACACAGCCGGGACATATATTCCCATTAATGGCTCAGGCGGGTGGAGTGCTTACACGAGGAGGACACACTGAGGCAGGCTGTGACTATGCGCGGCTGGCACAACTTGAACCAGCTGCTGTTATTGTTGAAATCATGAATGAAGATGGAACCATGGCACGCCGTCCTGAACTTGAAAAATTTGCTTCAGAACATAATTTAAAAATTGGTACCATTGAAGATTTAATTCGCTTCCGTATTCAATATGAACGTACTGTTCATCGTAAATCCTCTCAGTCTTTTTCAACCGATTGTGGTGAATTTGAATTGTTCACATATGAAGACAAGATTAATAAAGAAACTCATTTTGCATTAGTCAAAGGAAAAATTGACTCAAGTAAACCGATACTAACTCGGGTACATATCGAGAACACACTATGTGATACTTTATTAGGTAACAGTGTAAGTTGTGGGTGGCCATTGCGTGATGCTATGCAGCGTATTGCTGATGAACAATCAGGAGTGGCAGTTGTGCTTAGAATAGCTAATGATAGCGACTCATTGTGTCAACAATTGGAAAATCTACATCTGTCTAACAAAGAATCTAATGATACAGATTCTTCCAAATCACCGGCAGATCGATGGACGCTGGGTGTGGGTGGTCAAATATTATCTGATTTAGGTGTTAAGCAAATGCGCTTATTAAGTGCGCCTCAGGTCTTTCATGGACTAGGGGGATTTGGTTTAGAAATTGTTGAATACATCGATGGAAAAAAATCTTAATGAAGTTGCAAGAAATACAAACAGGGGATATATCACCCGGCACTGCAAGATTTGCAATAGTTGCAGCAAGGTTCAATAGCGATATTGTCAATAATTTATTAACAGGCACACTCGATACTTTAAGTACACAAGGTGTTAAAGATGAAAATATCGAAACTTTTTTTGTGCCTGGCGCCTTTGAGTTACCACTTGTAGCAAAACAACTTGCGGAAACCAAACAATTTTCTGCTGTGATTACGCTTGGCTGTGTAATACGTGGAGACACGCCTCATTTTGATTTTGTTGCCGGTGAGTGCGCACGCGGTATTATGGATATCAACCTTAGTACTAATGTGCCTGTCATTTTCGGTGTGTTAACTACCGATACACCTGAACAAGCACAACTAAGGTCGCAAATTAATGGTGACAATAAAGGCATAGACTGTGCATTGTGTGCACTAGAAATGTCTAACGTCATTAAAAATATTCGAGATTAATCTTGAATCAAGCTGACGATAGAACTCAGTTACATAAACGACAATGTTCAAGAAGGTTGGCATTGCAAGCTATGTACCAGTGGCATTTAACTCAAGAAAAAATTCCACCATTGCTGGCACAATATCAAGAGGATGAATTTTGGCCTAAAGCCGATCATGAATATTTTAATGAAGTAGTTTCTGGCTGTATTAGTCAAGTCAGTTCAATTGATGAAAATATAAATAGCGCCTCGGATTATACTGTAGATAAAATCGACCCTATTGAGCTGGCTGCACTACGCATTGCAACCTTTGAATTAATGCACTATCTCAATATCCCGGAAAAAGTCATTACCGCTGAAGCCATACGTTTATGTAAAAAATTCGGTTCAGATGATGGTTACAAGCTTGTTAATGTCGTTTTAGATAAACTTATGAAAAAGTTTGATCGAAAAAAAATGCTGCAACAGAATTGAAAGAAAAAGACATTATTCAACATTTCATCACCCAGCATCAACATGCTAGCGTTGCTTATGGTATTGGTGATGACTGTGCAATTTTGAATGTCACACCGGGTTATCAGCTTGTTACAACGACAGACACAATGGTAGAAGGCCGGCATTTTGTTGAGCAGTCTCCCGCCTATGAAATAGGTTACAAACTTATAGCAACCAACTTGAGTGATATTGCTTCTATGGGTGCGAAACCTAGATGGGCAACATTAAATATAACATTAACGGAATATAATCATGGTTGGTTGAGTGAATTTGCGCGAGGTTTGCTCGATTGTGCACAGCAGAATCAAGTTGCTTTAGTTGGAGGGGATACTACTCTAGGCAAGCAACTTAATATGTCTGTACAAATCACTGGTGAAATACCTGCTGGGGATGCAAGCTTGCGTCAAAATGCACATGTTGGCGATATCATTTATGTAACGGGTATCATTGGTCGAGCTGCTCATGCACTAAAACGACTTAAGCAACATAATTACCAACACTCAACATTAAGCCATGAACAAATTTCTGCACTCTACAGACCACCATCACGAATAAAATTAGCAATAGCATTGCGTGAATTTGTCCATGCGTGTATTGATATTTCTGATGGTTTGTTACATGAATTAGAAATTTTATGTGAACAAAGCCAAATGGGTGCTGAAGTGCAGTTGGAAAAAATTCCTTCCAAGAAAGGTCTAGAGATAATCTCAGCGATTACTGCTGGAGATGATTATGAGTTATTATTTACTGCTAGCCATGAGCATGCAGAAGATATTTCTCGCATCGCATCTGAATATGATAGTTTGATTACGCCTATCGGTAACATTATCGATAGCACCAAAATAGAGCTGTTTATGAATAAACAAATAGTTCCTTATCCTGAAACAAGTGGTTATGATCATTTTTCAATTAATCCATGAGTAAACAACCATCTGTAAAAACCGTGCTAACTAATCCTATTCACTTTCTAGCGTTTGGTTTTGGCAGCGGGTTATCCCCTAAAGCACCTGGCACTATAGGCACTATGGTCGCTATTCCCATATATATTTTATTCTCATATTTAACTTTAGTAAGTTATGTTATCTTATTGATAATATTAATTATATTAAGCTTCTATGTAGCGGGAAAATCTGCTCAACTATTAGGTGTGCATGACCATGGTGGAATCGTTATTGATGAGATTTGTGGCTACCTTGTAACAATGATGTTAGCACCTGTCACGTGGCAAGCCATTATTGCTGGTTTTATATTATTCAGGATATTCGATATTTTCAAACCCTGGCCGATTAAATTTCTAGATCAGCGCATAGCAGGTGGAATCGGTATTGTGGTTGATGACCTAATGGCGGGTATATATGCCTTATTATCGCTTCAACTGATACTCTGGTTAGTAAAGTAATATTCAAACTCTATTCTTTACTATAAGATAGGTGTTAACGTTATGTTTTTCTTAGAATTTAACGGATTTATCTCTAAGGATAACACCACCTCTAGAAAGAATAATTTCAAACGAATAATTCATGGGTTTATTAAGCGGTTTATTATCTGATAGTTCAATATCGCAGATCGCTCAGTGTGGATCACTGGCCGAGCCTGCGGTACAAAAAGCTATTGCTAAACTGAAAAAGAATCCGAAATCTTCTATTCCAAAACTTGCCGAAGCTCTTCAATCTTCAAACAAAGCTGGCAATGCTCATATCATTGAAGTCCTTACTGACTTAGCAAGTACTTCAACGCTTGAACATTATGTTCCATTGCTAGGTAACGATGTAGAACTTATTCGTCAAGGTGTTTCTGAAGCGCTGTGTAATGCTGAACAGATTGATCCTAATCCGCTAGTGGCACATCTTTCTGATCCTAATCTTTCTAAGACTGCGATTATGAATATACTCACTGCACACAAAGAAAAATTAAGAGCAATTAACTTAATCAAATTTGTGTTTAGTGTTGAACATAATGAGCAAGTGGCTTTATTTAAAATCATTGATAGTGTAGCCACAGAGACAATTGTGACGGAAATTATTAACCGTATTGATACTAAAGAAGCGTTTATACGCAGTAATTTCGCAAAAATTTTACGCAAGTTTGACCGCCCGCAAGTACATAAGGCTCTAGAAAAATTACTTGATGATGATAATAAGACGGTTCGCCTTGCTGCTCTCGAGGGGCTTTCCCATATGAAAGGCGACGTGAGTATAGATCGCTTAACTATGTTGATCGACGATGCTGATTTTGCAGTTCAAAATAAAGCAGTCGAAACCATTGTTAGTATTCAGCATCCTGAAACAGTAGCACATTTAGTGCCGCACTTAAAAAACGAGTCCGAATATACTCGCCGTGCTGCTGTAGAAGTATTAAATGAAATCGCAAGTCCAACTTCTATTAAAGATTTATTCCGTATTCTTAAAGATGAGGACTGGTGGGTACGTTCGAGAGCGGCCGATGCATTAGGAAAAATTGGTGGGCCTAAAGTAGTTAAAGCTGTCCTTATTCTATTAAAAGATAAAGATGAGTTTGTGCGTCGTTCTGCCATTGAAATTATTAATTCTACTGAAGATGAAAGCACTTATGATGCATTGGTCGATGCATTAACAGATTCTGATTGGTGGGTAAGAGAACGTGCGGTCGATGGTTTGGCCAATCTTGGCAACAAACAAGCGGTTCCCATGTTGATTAAGTTGTTGCAAAAAAATGAAGGCAATGAAGATGATAAAAATAATGAATCTATGGCAATCATTTTATTACAAGCATTAGGCAAGCTTGAAGCAAAATCAGCATTACCTTATGTAATTAAACAACTTTGGTCGAAGAAGGATAATATCGTCAAAGAAACCTTAGCATGTCTAGAAAGGCTTGCTGATGACATGAGTGTTGATGAAATTGTTTCTTCGATTAGTCATGCGCTGGAAAATAGAGATGAAGAATTACGTGACTTAGGTGCTTGTTCAATTGATAGGATTCTAGATAGTCAAAATAAAGAACGTACAGATATTCGCGCAACGTTAACAAGAGGTGGCACTGATTCCCCAGAAAAAACAATGCCAGGAACCATTATCCGTGGTAAGGCTGAATTACAACCTAAATCGGTTGATCCTACTAAGCTACAACCTGATGACATCCTGGCTGGTCGTTATAAATATATTCGTCAGGTAGGTAAGGGTGCATTTGGCTCTGTGTATCTAATGGAAGATTTGATGATTAATGAAGACGTTATTCTCAAATTCCTAAATGCCCAGTTTGTTTCTGATGATAGTGTCATTAAGCGTTTTATTTATGAATTACGCTTTGCACGTAAGGTGACACATGCCAATGTTATTCGTATTTATGATCTGATTACTTTTGGTGAGTCGCATGCGATTTCTATGGAATATTTTGAAAGTCATACACTAAGTGCTGAACTAAAAGAACGTAAACCTTTGTCTAATGAACGTGCAATCAAGATTACAAATGATATCTGCAGTGGGATGGAAAGTGCGCATAGCGCTAAAGTTATTCACCGTGACTTGAAACCCAATAACGTTATGATTAATGAGCAGGACGAACTAAAAATTGTTGATTTTGGTATTGCCGCAGCAAGCCAAAGTTCAGATACTAAATTAACCAAGACAGGCTTGCTTGTAGGAACACCTACATATATGTCGCCAGAACAAGTTTTAGGAAAAGATATTGACGAAAGAACTGATATTTATAGTTTGGGTACTATTATGTATGAAATGCTAACTGGCCGCCCTCCTTATAGCGGTAAAGATAGTATGTCGATTATGTATCAACACGTGCAGGGTGAAGCTAAACCGCCGATCGAGAAAAATGACCAGGTTCCGATAGAATTAAGTAATCTTGTTATGGACTGTATGAAAGTTAAGCCCGAGGAACGCATACAATCAATGACAGAACTTTTAGATAAGCTTAAACAAATACATTAATTATTAAATCATGGCACGGATAGATGCGTTTTTAAAACTAGGACGTGAGCAGGGCGTTTCCGACATCCATTTTGCTGTCGGTGTGCCTCCTATGTTTCGCATGCATGGTGACTTGATGCCGATTAAGTTTCGTGACTTGGGTGATACTGAATTAGAAACTTACCTATTTGAAATTCTGACAAAAAATCAACGTGATAGATTCAAAGCTGGAGAAGACCTGGATTTTTCTTATATGTCAGAAGGTGTTGGTCGCTTTAGAGTTAATTTGTTTAGAAAACTTTCTGGAATAGGCGCTGTACTAAGACATATTCCTACAGAAATCCCAGCATTCAATACACTCAACTTACCTCGAGTAATTAAATCTTTTGCTGAGTTTCGACAGGGTATGGTATTGGTGACTGGGGCGACAGGAACAGGTAAGTCAACAACACTCGCATCGCTATTGCATCACATTAATAGCACTCGCCAAGAAAATATAATTACACTTGAAGACCCGATTGAATTTATTCACCCTTCGCAAAAATCCCAAGTTATTCAAAGGGAAGTAGGCACTCATGTTAATAGTTTCTCCGACGGTTTAAGAGCAGCCTTACGAGAAGACCCTGATATTATCCTGGTGGGTGAGATGCGTGACTCGGAAACAATTAGTATGGCAATGCTTGCAGCTGAAACTGGGCACTTAGTATTTGGTACATTGCATACGACATCAGCAACTAAATCATTAGACCGGATTATGGATGCTTTACCTGCGGATCAACGCGAGCAGGGCAAAATATTTTTAGCCCAGCATTTGCATGCTGTAGTCACACAGGATCTTGTGCGTTCTGCCGATGGCAAATCAAGAAAAGCAATTGTAGAAATTATGATTATGAATAATGCAATTTCTAATTTGATAATGTCAGACAAAACATTCCAGATCCCAAATCAAATTCAGACCGGTAGTGGTACTGGTATGCAGTTAAAAGACCAGGCTTTACTCGATGCCATAATGGCTAAAGAAATCGATCCCGATCATGCTTATCTTTATGCGAATGATAAAAAGTTGTTCCAAAAGTATGTCACTGATCCTAGCTTAATTACTTCTCAGTAATACACTATGCCATGATTAATCTGAATGAATTATTGAAAAAGCTTGTCGATGAAAAAGGGTCTGACTTACACATTTTATCAGGTGACCCTGTACGTATGCGTCTAAATGGTGACCTCACTAATATAACCAGCGAACCCATAAATTCTAAAGATACTTATGAAACGCTAAAAGAAATTATGACCATGCGCCATAAAGAAGTGCTGGAAATGGATGAGCAGGTAGACTTCGCACATGAAGTAAAAGATGTTGGCCGTTTTCGCGTCAATGTTTTCCGTCATATCAATGGTGTAGGAGGGATTTTCAGAGCAATTCCATCTGATGTTATTCCTCTAGAAGATTTAAATATGCCGCCAGTTATTGAGTCGATTTGTAAGCAGAAGTCTGGCTTAATTCTTGTCACAGGTAAGACCGGTTCAGGTAAATCAACCACCTTGGCATCGATGGTGGATGTAATCAATAATCATCAGAAAGGTCATATTCTTACCATTGAAGATCCAATAGAATTCGAACATGAGCGTAAGAATTGCTTAGTAAGTCAACGAGAAGTTTCTAATCATACTAAAACATTTTCCCAAGCCTTGCACTCGGCATTACGTGAAGATCCTGATGTTATCCTGGTAGGCGAATTACGTGATTTTGAAACTATGAGTCTTGCGGTAACTGCCGCTGAGACAGGTATCTTAGTATTGGCTACGCTTCATACTAATAGTGCTGCGGCAACTGTTGACCGAGTGATCAATACTTTTCCGGTAAATAAGCAGCCTCAAATCCGCACTATGTTATCGACTTCATTAAGAGCTATCGTCTCCCAACAATTGCTCAAAACCAATGATGGTAAAGGACGTGTGGCAGCTGTAGAAATATTGATCAATACCTCTGCAGCATCGAACATATTACGTGAAGGTAAATCCGAGCAACTTCAAAATATTATTCAAAGTGGTTCAGCCCATGGCATGCAAAGTATGGACAATGCCTTGCATAATTTAGTACAAGAGCAGAGGATTGCACCTCAAACAGCATTTGAAGCAGCAAATGACAAAGGCTCTTTTACACAATACCTTAGAAATAATTCGTAACTTACTTAATTTAAGGTATATTTTCCTTTATTACCTGAATTTTGTTATAGTCTTTGCCGTACTGAGTTCAACACTCATTCAGGCAGCATCACCACATATTGAAGTGATTGCTTTATTTGAAAATAAAGCCATGCTCTATGTTGAGAATGAACAGGTCCTGGTGTCGGTTGGTGAGGTGACTAAGCATGGTGTTAAGCTGGTAGCGGCCGATGCCTATGGTGCCATTATTGAATTTAATGGTACTCAGCGACGCTACAACTTGGGAAATGTCGTGCGTGGAACGGGTGAAGCGACTAATAATAATGTCGCGGTGGCTGATATTATTGTTTACCAGGGTATTGATACCATGTTTCGCACCACTGGTTCGATTAATGGTTACCCGGTCAACTTTTTAGTAGACACTGGCGCATCCAGTATTGCAATCAGCTCACGAGAAGCAAAGCGACTGGGGATTAATTACAAATTAGATGGAAAGCCCACTTGGGTATCGACTGCATCGGGAGTGGAACGAGCCTCGGCAGTTACCATAGACAAAGTCACAATCTCTGGTGTGACAATAAGATCTGTGGATGGGTTGGTTATTGAGGGAAGTGAGCCTTCAGTACCTTTATTGGGGATGTCATATTTAAATCGTTTCAATATCGTTAACGATGGTAATGTGATGAGGTTGAAGAGAAAGTATTAAATTTTCATATATGGAAAAACATACTGACTGCGCAGTTATGTTCGTTGATATAGCAGGAAGCACTAAGCTATATCATGAATTTGGAGATACGCTTGCTCAAGATAGCATCGCGCGTTCTCTTATTCGCATGTCAGAATCTATCAAGCGTAATAAAGGCACTGTTGTCAAATTCATTGGCGATGAAATTTTATGCTACTTTCAAGAAGTAGGGCATGCAATTAATACAGCCTTTGCGCTTAATGATTTACTAGAACAATTGAAAGACCCACACGGTATTCAGATTAAAATTCGCATTGGTTTACATTTTGGTACGGCAATTATTGATCAGAATGACATATATGGGGATACCGTAAATGTTGCTGCTGGCATGCGCGAAATAGCACGTTCACGACAAATTATTACTACTGAAGCAGTTATACAAAAGTTACCCGCCGAGATTCTGCATCGCGCACGGCGCATTGAAACTACAAAACTGAAAGGTCGACAAGAAGAGACCGTAATCTATGAATTGCAGTGGGATGATGAAGACTATACGCAAATGTTATCTGCAGTCGAACCCAGCGAAGATGAAAAAGTTACACGTCTACAATTAAATTATCGTGATATTGAAATGTCCTTACTGGAGGATGCACCAATATTTACTTTGGGTCGTGATGCTTCATGTTCTATGACGATTGAAGGTAAATTGATTTCTCGTAATCACGCGACTATTGAATATAAGAAAGGCAAATTCATTTTTCGTGATACCAGTACCAATGGCACTTATATCAGAACCGAAGAGGGTCGTAACGTATATGTTCGCAGAGAAGAAGTGGCCCTATGGGGCTTAGGGAATATCAGTTTGGGTCGTGTGCCAGAAGAAGACGAAGAAAATCTTATTCAATATATTAGTCGATAAAGTTGAAAACATAGTCGTCTATCAGTAAAGACTGAGTTATTATTCCTGCCCTCAAATTAATCTATTAATGTCTGCTACTACATGGAAGTAAGAACTCGATTTGCACCCAGCCCAACCGGTTATCTTCATATTGGCGGTGTGCGCACAGCACTATTTTCTTGGCTATATGCCAAGCATCATCAAGGTAAATTTATACTGCGTATTGAGGATACGGATAGAGAACGCTCCACACAGGAATCAGTGGATGCTATTTTACGTGGAATGGAATGGCTTGGTTTGGATTATGATGAAGGCCCTTACTATCAAACGCAACGTTTTGATCGCTACAAGCAAGTCATTCAACAACTACTTGATGAGGGTAAGGCTTATCGTTGTTATTGTACTAAAGAAGAATTGGACGCACTAAGATTAGAGCAGCAAAAAAACAAACAAAAGCCCAGATATGATGGCCGTTATCGAGATTACTCAGGGCCAATACCAAAAGGTGTGGATCCAGTTATTCGTTTCAAAAATCCTTTGCAAGGTGAAGTTATTATAAATGACCTCGTATTAGGTGAAATAAAAATTAATAACACTGAGTTGGACGATTTAATTATTGCTCGTTCAGATGGCACACCGACATATAACCTAACAGTGGTCGTCGATGACCTGGATATGAATATCTCACATATCATACGTGGTGATGACCATGTAAATAACACGCCAAGACAAATTAATATGATTGAAGCATTGGGTGGAAAACTGCCGCAATATGCACATTTACCTATGATTTTGGGTAATGATGGTAAGCGTATGTCCAAGCGTCATGGTGCTGTCAGTGTTTCTGCTTACGAACAAGAAGGATATCTGCCAGAAGCATTATTGAACTACTTGGTAAAACTTGGCTGGGCACATGGCGACCAGGAAATATTCTCTCGACAGGAGATGATTACATTGTTCTCGTTAGAGCATGTGAACAAATCTGCTGCCGCATTTGATACCGATAAGCTACAATGGCTGAATCAGCACTATATAAAATCAACGCCTGATAAAGTACTTGCTTCTATACTCAAACAGACGTATGCAAACAAACAAATTAATATTGAGTCTGACCTTCAGCTAGAGCAAGTTGTTAACATCCAAAAAGAGCGTGTCAAAACCATTAATAATCTGGTGGATAGCAGCGAATACTTTTTTACAGACTTCGAAAATTACGACGAAAAATCTGCTAAAAAACACTTTAAGCAATCCAGCTTGCCGGTATTGCAATCAATGCATGAGAAACTTTCTTCTCTTGATGCGTGGAATGCTGAAACTATTCAAGCTTGTATAGATAATTACTCTGAAGAGAGTGGTCTAAAACTAGGTAAAATAGCGCCATCCTTACGTGTGGCAGTATGTGGTAGTGCTAATTCACCATCTATTGATGTCACGTTGGAATTAGTCGGCAAACAAACAGTACTCAGGCGCATTCAACAAGCCATTGAGTATATTCAGGCTCAAGTTGAGGGAAACTAATTAAATAGGCATAATTGCCAACCACTCGTTATTGGTCACGGGGCTATAGCTCAGCTGGGAGAGCGCCTGCATGGCATGCAGGAGGTCAGCGGTTCGATCCCGCTTAGCTCCACCACATATCTCTGATTTATTGTTGCTGTCTACTTTAGTGTATTGTTTTAGCTCAACAACAAAGCATCGTGACTAGTAATTATTCAATAGCTTTCAAACCGTCAGATGTAATTAATATTCCCTTCGTTTCTGCTGATGGATTCTTCATGTATTGAATTACATCTGAATTTTCAATGACATGAAGTAGTGCAGCACTATCATTATCCTCCATGACTTCACGGCTCAAATGCAAAAGATGAATATTTGTATCATCACAACTGACTTTAAATTTGCATACTTCAGAGGTATTTGTACATTGATTTTCTATAGTGCAACCTTCGAAGTTATTTTGCAAAAATTCTTTAACCACCTGAATTTTATTTTCCATGATATTCTCCTTGCAAAGATAAAGGCGATAAGCGACTTGAATGCTTATATCATAGTTGTAATTACAGATTAGTGGATATAGATCAATTTTTTAGATTGCTACGATCAAGGTCTGGCATATACAGTCATTGCTTGCCTCTAATAACTTTAAATAATACATTCTGTTACAAATTTATAAATTTATTAGATGTACGAATGGGGTTGATAGAAGTATTTTATTACCTCGTTATTGGTTTTTGATTGGATAAAAAATTTGAATGTACTACTTACTATATAAATTTGAGCTAGTTTACTATTTGTCATGATTTTTAATGCAGCGCAAATAAAAATAATATTCTAATAATCTATAAAAGTATTTTTTCATCCATTTGTATGAATTAAAGCTGGAAAATATAAATGAAAATAATTTTGACTCTAATAATATCAATCTTTGTTTTAAATGTTACTTATGCAGAGACAAATAAACTTATACATATAATACGTTTTAGCGATTATGAAACGGGTTCAGAGGAAGATTGGCTGCTGGGTAAAGGGTTTAAATTTGAACAAGATGCACGTAATCGCAAAAAAATAGATTTTGAAGTCAGTGCTAATGGCCTTTTAATTGAAGCCAAGCGCCAGGCATTTGGAATATTGCCAAATGAAACTGTTAATCTAGCTGAGTTTTCAGCCATAGAAATTGATTGGGGGATAAATAAATTTCCTAGAGGTGCTTCCTATGAACAAAAAATACGTAATGAAGCTTTATTAATAATGATATTTATGGGGGATGAACGCTTGCCTAGTGGATCTATTTTTATCCCTGATAGCCCATATTTCATTGGATTATTCCTTTGCCACAATGATGATAAAATTAAACATCCTTACGTAGGTGCTTATTTTAAAAAGAATGGAAGGTATGTCTGCCTCGATAAACCTGAAACGGGAAAGCTGGTAACAACAAGGTTCAATTTATTGGAGTCGTATCGTTCTTATTTTGATAAAGAAGGTGATGATGATCCAGCTATTTCAGGCCTCGCTTTAGCATTGGATACAAAAAAGGCTAATGATAAAGGTAAATCATCGGCATTTATTAAAGAGATCCGTTTCTATAAATAAAAATATTCAATTATATAATTGAATTAAAATCTTAAATGCTTTTAAGCAATCAATCTTAAAATATCTAATAACCCCAACAGTCAGATCATAATGCTAATACAAAAAGAAATGCGCCAATTAGCAGATCCAGTAATAGCAGAGCATAGTCTGCGTTTTTTTAAGACAGGTAAGGGTGAATATGGACATGGTGATAAATTTATTGGGATTAGAATGCCTGTAATTAGAAAGCTGGCAAAAAAATATACTGACCTTAATATTGTTGATGTTAAAAAACTCATTAAGTCAAAAATTCATGAAGAACGCCTCATGGGGTTAATAATTCTTATTAACAAATACAAGTCGGCCAAAGATATAAGTAAGAGAAATGAACTATATGAAGTTTATATAAAGCATTTTAAATATATAAATAATTGGGATCTTGTAGATGTTACATGCCCTCATATCATCGGTCCTCATCTAATGGATAAAAGTAGGAAAGTACTTTATGTTTGGGCTAAGTCCGATCATTTATGGACAAAAAGAATAGCAATAATTACAAATTGGTGGTTTATAAGGAATGGTGACTTAAGTGATGTATTTAAAATTTCAAAAATACTATTAAATGATGAGCACGATCTTATTCATAAGGCTGTTGGTTGGATGCTAAGAGAAGCTGGAAAGAAAGATAGAAAGGCTATGGAAGTTTTCTTAAAAAAGCATTATAAGAATATGCCAAGAACAATGTTGCGTTATGCTATAGAAAGATTACCTGAATCAAAACGGCAAAGATATCTTAAAGGCACAATTTGATTTCATGGTTAACTGAGCATTTATGATAGAAAAACAAATATGCTGATAAAGTACACTTAGTGACTTTTCCTGAATCGAAATTTCTATAAATTTATTATTAATCAACTCACCTGATGGTATATTAAGACGATGATTTTATTGAGTTATTTCTTTTTGTTCATAGCTATAGTCGGTGCTAGCAGTTTAATCCTTAGTATTTTTACTGACTTGAGTCTTACACTCTTGTCATTG
>JANQKJ010000006.1 GCA_028281205.1 Gammaproteobacteria bacterium | reverse complement strand
AGTTGAAAAATTATCCAAGTCACTCTACCCAGAAGTTCGTAACGCCTTAACCAATTTACAAAAAGACTTATCTAACAAGACTCAAACAGTCCAAACACAAGAGTTAAACGCAGCTATTCAAAATTCACTGGATAGAATTCAATCTAATATCGGTATATATAAGCAAATTGAAAATATATTCTTTGGCCTAAGTTTAGGCTCGGTATTACTGCTGGTAGCGGTGGGCTTAGCCATTACTTTTGGTGTGATGGGTGTGATCAATATGGCGCATGGCGAAATGCTCATGCTAGGCGCATACACAACTTATATCATTCAACAGTTATTGCCTAATCATATAGAGTATTCCATTCTTATTTCTATCCCCACGGCATTTATCTTTACCGGTTTGGTCGGCATTGCTATTGAACGTGGTGTCATCAGGTTTTTATACGGCCGCCCTTTAGAAACTTTGCTTGCTACATTTGGTATTAGTTTAATTTTACAGCAAGCTGTGCGTACAATCATTTCGCCGCAGAATCGCGCTGTATCCACACCAGACTGGCTGAGTGGCTCACTAGAAATTAATCCTGCCTTGTCACTCACTTACAATCGCTTGTATATCATTATTTTTGCACTTCTAGTATTAATTGGATTAATGCTGCTGCTTAATAAATCCAAATTTGGTTTACAGGTACGAGCAGTAACTCAAAATCGCTCCATGGCTAAAGCTATGGGGATTCGCACAGATTGGGTTGATGCGTTTACTTTTGGCTTAGGTTCAGGGATAGCAGGCATCGCCGGTGTTGCACTAAGCCAGCTGACTAATGTTGGTCCTAATTTAGGTCAGTCTTATATTATTGACTCATTCATGGTGGTGGTGTTTGGTGGGGTCGGGAATTTGTGGGGCACTTTGTTTGGTGCCATGACTTTAGGTATTGCCAATAAATATTTGGAACCTTTCACAGGTGCCGTGCTGGCAAAAATACTGGTGCTTGTATTTATTATTTTATTCATCCAAAAACGACCTCGAGGCATGTTTGCTCTGAAAGGCCGTTCTGCAGATAGTTAGCACTATGGAAAAATCATTAATACAAAGATTATTATTATCTGACACTGGCAGTAAAATATTAACTATCGTACTGCTTGTTGCGGCAGTAATTGTTCCAGCATTAAATCTGCTTACGCCAACCGATTCTGTATTTCATATCTCTACTTATACGGTCACTCTATTAGGCAAATATTTGTGCTTTGCCCTGCTGGCTTTATCAGTTGATTTAGTTTGGGGTTATCTCGGCATACTTAGTTTAGGGCATGGGGCATTTTTTGCGTTAGGTGGCTACGCCATGGGCATGTACTTAATGCGTCAAATTGGTGACCGAGGCGTGTATGGGAATCCGCTACTCCCAGATTTTATGGTGTTTCTGAATTGGGATGCCCTGCCTTGGTACTGGTACGGCTTTGATAATTTTGCTTTTAGTATGTTAATGGTTCTGTTCGCGCCCGGCATACTAGCTTTTGTATTTGGCTGGCTTGCGTTTCGATCTCGTGTCACGGGCGTTTACTTATCTATCATGACCCAGGCCATGACTTATGCACTCATGCTTACATTCTTCCAAAATGATTTTGGGTTTGGTGGCAATAATGGCCTGACAGATTTTAAAGACTTACTCGGTTTCAATTTGCAAAATGATACGACGCGTTGTGGTTTATTTATAGCTTCTGCACTTGCGTTGCTTGGCGGTTACACTTTATGCAAATACATTACTCAATCACGTTTGGGCAGTCTAGTAATGGCAATCCGTGACTCTGAAAGTCGCGTTCGGTTTATGGGTTACCGAGATGAACATGTAAAGTTATTCATTTTTGTTTTCTCAGCTTTACTGGCAGGCATAGCCGGTGCACTTTATGTACCTCAAGTCGGTATTATCAACCCGAGTGAATTTGCACCTATTAGATCCATCGAATTAGTGATTTGGGTAGCGATTGGCGGACGCGGCACTCTATATGGAGCTGTGCTAGGTGCATTTGTTGTGAACTATGCAAAAACGTTTTTCACAGCATGGGCACCAGAAGCTTGGTTATTTATTCTTGGCGGTATTTTTGTTTTTGTAACAATATTTATGCCTAAAGGGCTGGTTGGTATTTATAACCAAATCACGACACATAATAGTAAAAACAAATCACTTAAAAAATCACCTTCAAAAGCTCAGGAGCCAACATGAAACCTGAGTCTATACTCTACTTAAACAACGTATCTGTCAGCTTTGATGGATTCAAAGCGATCAATGCGCTTAGCTTGTACATTGATAAAAATGAACTACGTTGCATTATTGGTGCAAATGGTGCTGGCAAAACTACTATGATGGATATTATCACTGGCAAGACCAAACCCGATGAGGGCGAAGTATACTTTGGTGATCATATCGACCTAACCACCATGGATGAAGCTGAGATCGCCAACCTAGGTATTGGCAGGAAATTTCAAAAACCAACAGTATTCGAAAACCATACTGTATTTGAAAACTTGGAACTTGCATTAGAAGGTAATCGAAATATTTTAAGCAACCTATTCTATAAATTGGATACTGAAAAACGTGAGCGCATTGATGAATCATTAGAAATTATTGGTCTTCAGTCTGAACGTGGGCGTACTGCAGGAGAACTTTCACATGGCCAAAAGCAATGGTTAGAAATCGGCATGTTAATCACACAAAACCCACAAGTATTACTTGTAGATGAACCTGTTGCAGGTATGACGCATCAAGAATCTGAACGTACTGCAGAATTACTAACTTCTCTGGCAGACCGGCATTCTGTAGTTGTCGTTGAACATGATATGGAATTTATTCGCTCTATTGCCAAACGTGTCACCGTACTACATCAAGGCTCAGTATTGGCGGAAGGCTCAATGGAAAAGATACAAAGCGATCCTAAAGTTATTCAAGTTTATCTAGGCGAATAATATGTTAAGCGTATCATCAATCAATCAATATTATCGGGAAAGCCATACTTTATGGGATTTATCGTTAGATGTACCTAAAGGTAGTGTTACCTGTTTGATGGGCCGCAATGGTGTCGGTAAAACAACACTTCTAAAATGTATTATGGGATTAGAATCCACAACAGATGGATCAATAAAATTTAAAGATATCGAGTTAAGCAAATTAAAGGCTGAAAAACGTGCCATTCATAAAATTGCTTATGTTCCTCAAGGCCGAGAGATCTTTTCCCAGCTCACTGTGGAAGATAATTTAAATACAGGTTTAGTCGCAAATAAATCTAAAAAATTACCCACAATTATTTTTGAATTATTCCCGGTATTGAAAGAAATGATGCAACGACGAGGGGGTGACCTGTCAGGTGGCCAACAGCAGCAGCTTGCACTTGGTCGCGCATTAGCCATTGAGCCTGAATTGTTAATTCTTGATGAACCTACCGAAGGCATACAACCCAATATTGTGCGTGAAATTGGCGATATAATAATAAAGTTAAACCAAGAAC
>JANQKJ010000365.1 GCA_028281205.1 Gammaproteobacteria bacterium | reverse complement strand
AAACCTCTTCCAGAACTCCCAACAACTCTGTTTCAGGTAATGGTTTGACTGTTTGAATGGTGACATTGCCAGATACTGTAGGATCGATTACATAATTTTGCTTTAAAGCCTCACCCAAAATCGCTTGTATAAAATCACGCAACCCGATATTAGTGAAATTTAAGTTAACCCCTTCGTCACTTTTCACGACCTGGCGTTCTCGAATATTTTCCTGTCCTAGATAACGACCGCTTCCAGCTTGTATCTCAATATTATCTACACTATTTGATTTTTCAGTTGCGTCGACTGAGTCATTCAAACTACTGTTTTGTTTTACCGACTGTTCCAAATCTTTCACTTCGATACTCGGCATAGGGCGATCTTGCAAACGCAAGGGATTAGACATGCAACCTACATTTGAAGATAGGCACACGACTAAAACCAATAAATTAAAACTCTTAATGTAGGCAATCATCATGATGTTCTTTTTTATCGAAGTTATTGTCTCATTCACCCGCCCAACTCCCATCAGTGCGATACTTAACATCCTCACTCTGGACATTCGAACTCCTCGTGACGGATGTCTTGCCAGCATAATTCTCATCCGATGATGAATCACTATCGTCAGCACTACTTCCAACCATATCCACATGCCCCTTGATTGGGTCGTTAACATCAGTATCAGCATCACCTACGATATTCCCCGCACCAACTTTCTCTGAGTTTGCTCGCATTGCAGGCAACCGCATGTCAGAGTTCAACTCAGTACTTACTATCTCCCGCACTCCCCAATCAAGTGAGATGTTTTCATCAACGTTGTCTTTACGTAAGACGATCTCAGTCGCGGAAATTGAAACTAACTCCCAATCCTGATACCGATCACCTTCTCTGAGCATGATTGATTTTGTATCCACATTATCCTCCACAAAAGCGGTGTAGATATTCCCAATCTGCATAACACCAAGCAAACCCGGTAACGAAGCCGATGCGGTTCGGCGCTGTTTGAATGAAAGCACTTTACTATTTGCAGTGGTCTCTGAAAGAGATCCTATCCGGCTGGGATCAAATAGAGGCTTTTGCACAATAGCAGCATAAGAGATTTGTGATAATTCCTGCACTGCAGGTTGATTCTGCACTGAAGATATTGCTTGTATTGTGTTCCCAGAATCAAAGCCAATATCATCATCAGGCCAAACCAATATGACTAGCAACGTTATGCATATTAACCATAAAACAAAGCTTATTTGTTTAGACGACATTAGAACTCATCATGTAAAGAGTATATTCCAAATGCGCCTCTAGCAAATCATCAGCAGACTGTTGTTCTCGCATCAACGCCCGCAAACGCCGCACTTGTAATTGATAAACAAACCCAATCGGTGTCTGGCTTTCTAATTGATAAAGTAGTGTCGATAATGCTTGATGTGATAATCGCACATGTAACTTCATTTTGATTGGAGAAAAACCGTCACCACTATGATAATCCTCTTCAACGGCTTGCATACTCACCAAACTCGCACCCGAGTATCGAAGAACCTGTTGCAAGCGCTTTTGCACCTCGGCAAGAGCTAAAGATCGCGAGGTCTTGGAAAGGAGACGGCTGTCTTTGTTAGACAAGGCAGTTAATCGTTGATTTTCACTCGCTTGTTCACTCTTGGTTGCAACTAACTGCTTATATTTTTGCAGCTGCATTACTTGAGACACATAGCGTTCTTGAGCTCTCGCGCCCTGTTGCAACAATGAACTCACCCACAGTGCCAAAACAAATATCAAAAGAATAAACAGTACCAGAGCACTATATCGATGCGCAGGACTACCGGGCTTCATGAAGTCCATCGGTTCTTCTCACCATCAATTTGGCTCTTATTTGAAACTGCTCTTTACCCGATTCATCGTTGTGAACAGTGGGCGCTGAAAAAACTACTTCTTCATAATGCGCTCTTTCAGTTAGTAAGCTAATTAAGCCAGAGGGTTCGGATGATTCGCCTTGCATGATTATGATACCATCTTCAATCTCGACGCTTTCCAACCAAGTATGACTAGGTAAGATCATGGCCAACTCATTCAGCACAATGATTCTATGTAAATATTCGGCTAACTTATTGTCCAGAAACTGAAGTCTTTGCAACATACTCTCGTTTTCGTGCTTCAAAACGCTAACCTGCGTGGCTTTCTTTTTTGCTGCATCTAGCTCTGAGAGGATAGATTGACTCAGCGCCGCGTAATAAAATATCGGCTTATAAAGTACTAATAAAAACAAGATAATAGCTACACTGGCCAAGCCATAATTCAAAGTGAAACCTTTTTTCTCTTGAGCAGTGTTTTCAGGCAATCGAATATAACTTACTTGTCCTTTTTGCGTTCGTAGTAACAACTTCGAAGGTGATATCTCCAACTGCTGGAGCAACTCAAGGCCGGGCTTAAGCGCTTGGATTGGCACAACAGATAGTAAAACCGATAAGGTGGTTTCATTCGAAGTACTGTCCTCAACTATGTAGCTGCTATAAACTTGTTCTGATTCGAATGGTGTTTGCCTGTCAATCTCATAATGCATGATTGAAGATAGATTTTCGCGAGCTTGTCTAGGCAAGTTTACTCGTTTTGACAAAATCACTTCCTCCGGTACTTCTAATATGATTTCAACTTTTGAATAATGGCTTAACCATTCTTGCAAATTCGCTTTTTCAGCTAAGACTGCATCAACATCGAACTGCTTTTTATCAATTACTTTGCTCTTTTTATCAACG
This sequence comes from Gammaproteobacteria bacterium, assembly GCA_028281205.1. GTDB lineage: Bacteria > Pseudomonadota > Gammaproteobacteria > UBA4575 > UBA4575 > UBA1858. Next base: position 1,169 of record JANQKJ010000365.1, on the reverse strand, counting down.
TATCGGAATATAAATACCTCAGATGTATACACACACTCGATACATGCACGCCGGGTGGCCTTGTCTTTTAATGAGTCAGGCAACCAGGCCATCAGCCCGTCTCGCCACCACACCAAGAATCGCTTGATATAGTCTAGCTGAAAAACGTTATTTATCAGCAAAACAAAGAATCCCCGTGTAATACTTTAGCAATGAAATAATTTGCATTTATGCATTTAGGCTTCATTGTCAGTAAACACCTCGTCGATCTGAAAATGCCACGACAATATATTGATCGGCGCTACAGCCTCACCCGTCAATCTAACTACAGCTACAACACCTGCACTTACACCTCCAGACTCTGCACGGCTACTCAATCTGATAGTATGAGCTTTAGCAGTACTCACATATTGCCGTGTTGTAGTTGGCAATACAGCTAAATCAATATTATTTAACTTTGTGTCTCTAGCTGATAGAACACTCGATATATCCGACTCAGATATTCCAGGCAATATCGACAAGACAAATAATGGCGCAGTACTAATATCTATCAATGCATCGCTTGAATTAACTGTTACATAAGGTCGTAATGCTTTATACATGGGAGTTGTCATTCCATATATACGCGCCAATTCCGCTACACTCACCAAAGGTCGATTTGGAGGTACATATCCCATATTACTCGCAACATACTTCGCATGCTCAGCGCCTAACACCCGAGGGTTGTCATCCTCATCGCGCCAATCAAATAAAGCCGCTGCTAGACTATCTGCACTTTCACTTGCGACCTTACGTAGAATATTCCCGATTAATTTATCTGGTGCTCTATTAAGATCAACCAACCCCTGTACAGACTGCAAACTTACTTCTAACTTACCCACTTCTGATGATAAAGGGTATATTCGGCCATCTAAATAAATCATTTGTTGGTTTGAAGGAGTGATGTCTTTTTGCAAAATCATCATTGTGGCACGCCAAATTCCTGACTCCGCCAAGGCCTGAGCTTTGGCTTGATTTAAAAAATTAGCACTAACCTGAACTTCTGTTCTAATCTGACGTGTAAAAACCAACGCAATCAACGTCAAAACGACCAACATCCAAAGCACAATAATCAGGGAGAACCCTCGATGCGGATAAAAGATTGAAAAGTTCATACCATTATCTACTTATCTCGAAATTGAGTTTCAACA
>JANQKJ010000147.1 GCA_028281205.1 Gammaproteobacteria bacterium | reverse complement strand
TTAACTAAAAATAAATAAGTAAACTATTATTGCTGATTTTTAAACTCAGCAATACATTCACAGATGCTGTCAGTTACTTGAGTGACCTGATCAGCATTTATGATAAGAGGCGGTAATATGCGAATGACATTGCCCGCGGTGACATTAATTAATAACTTTTTACTAAGTGCTAAGTCAACGATTTCTGCGCAATTTTCAGTAAGTTCAATACCAATCATTAAGCCTTGGCCACGAATATCATTAACTAAAGTTTCGTTAGTCAATTTTGATTTTAATTGATCGACAAGCAAGGCACCCATATTGTCGGCATTAGTTATTAAATGTTGTTCTTGGATGGTATGCAAAACTTGTAATGCTGTAGCACATGCGAGCGGATTGCCGCCAAAAGTACTACCGTGAGTACCGGGACTGAACAACTCAGCAGCAGCGCCTCTTGCCAGACATGCACCAATGGGCATGCCATTGCCTAATCCTTTTGCTGTGGTCATAACATCAGGCTGTACATTTTGATGCTGACATGCGAACCATCGGCCAGTACGTCCGTTGCCAGTTTGAATTTCATCAAGCATGAGCAATAAATTGTGTTGATCACAAATATTTCGCAGCGTAGTCAGGTAGTCAGCGTTTGGTACATTGATACCGCCTTCGCCTTGAATTGGCTCAACTAAAATAGCGCATACGTTGTTATTGGTTTTGCAAATATCTGTAACTGTTGCAATATCATTAAAGGGGGCGCGAATGAAACCTGATAGTAAAGGTTCAAAACCAGCATGGGCTTTACGATTACCAGTAGCGGTTAGTGTCGCCATGGTGCGTCCATGAAAGCTGTTTTCAAAAACAATAATACTGGGGTTGTCGATACCACGTGCATGGCCATGCAAGCGTGCTAACTTGATAGCAGCTTCGTTCGCTTCTGCACCCGAATTGCAGAAAAAAACACGGTCCATTTGGCTGATCTCACATAAAAGATCTCCCAATTGTTCTTGTGCTTGGATGCGATAAATATTAGATGTGTGTAATAAAGTGTTGGCTTGTTTTGAAATTGCTTCCGCCACCTGTGGGTGGGCGTGACCCAATCCACATACTGCGATGCCTGATAGTGCGTCCAGGTATTGATTATTATCTTTATCCCACAACCATATGCCATTGCCTTTGGTAAAGGTAATGTCTTTGCGTGCATAAGTTGGCATGAGGCTTTTCAAAATAGTATTTTCTTTAAAATAATTTATTGCTATCCACAAAATAAAAACGGCAGCGGAATTCCGCTGCCGTCGTCTAATTATGCTCCCAAACATGCTGATTTTCCAGCGTGTTGGGCACTAAAAACAGTTAAATTAAAATGGCAATCCGTGCCCGTGTCCTACCATACACATCAGCATGGGAATGGACAGTAATGTATTGGTGCGCGAAGCCATAAAAGCAACTTTCTTAGCTTTGGCTTTTTCATCGTCGCTGGCTTCTACCATGCCGAGTAACTTCTTTTGGTTTGGCCAAATTAATACCCAGACGTTGAATAACATAATGGTTCCTAGCCAGGCGCCGATACCAATAATGGTAACACCGTTAGTAAAAAACATATTAGCGGCAAAACCGCCAACGTAAGATAGTGCGCCCGCGCCAGTAATCCAAGTGGCTAGGGCTCCCCAACGGAACCAAGCCAATGCGCGGGGTGCAACATATTTACTGATAGCTGCTGGCCCTGGGCCGTCGCTATCTGCTGTTGCTGCTGCCACAGCAGGAACTTGCACAAAGTTAAAATAATAAAGTAAGCCGATCCAAATCACACCGGCAAATACGTGTAGCCAAACAACAAGTGAAAAAGTATTCACTGTCATACCTCCTTAAAATTATTCGATAATTATTGTTATGCCTTATAGACTAGTGGTTTGTAATCTAAACTATGAACGCAATTATCGCAGCAAGTACAAAACCTGCGATGATAGTTCCTAATACTGAGTTAAGTGGGTTCAAGTGACACCTCGTTATCATGGTTATTAGTGTAAAACGTCAACTAAATCGAGCACAAAACCTTATGCCGAATAAGCTAAACCTTAGAAGGTTTTGGCCTCAAAAACAATCATTCTAGATGGCTATTAATTCAATCCAGCTCAGTTTATTTGTACATCAAATCAATGCATTGTGTGAGGAAATGGGTGCCCAATTAAGGCATGCGGCATTTTCGCCAAATATCCGTGACCGCCTGGATTATTCATGTGCAATGTTTGATGTCCAAGGCCGAATGTGTGCGCAAGCTGCTCATATTCCAGTGCATTTAGGCAGTATGTCTTTTGCCATGCAAGATATTGTCCGCAAATTTAAGTGGCAAGCGGGTGACGTGGTTATTTTTAACGACCCTTACTTGGGTGGCACACACTTACCGGATGTG
>JANQKJ010000334.1 GCA_028281205.1 Gammaproteobacteria bacterium | reverse complement strand
CAAGATTTATAACTTAAAAGACACAACTCAATCATTTATCAAAGAGCGTGGCGTTAGGGTTAGGCTGTTGGCTGGTTATGATGGAAATTTATCAATTATCTATGACGGCACTATTGCACAAGTTGATATTAAAAGAAAAGATGTTGATAATGTGACAAAAATAACATTAGCCAATAAAACATTTACAATAACAGATGCGGTATTTTCTAAATCATATGCTGGATTAGTTAGCACTAAAACAATTGTTAAAGATGCAATAGCAGAGTATGCCAATGGCGGGTTAACCTATCAATACCTTGATCTTATCCCAGATTTTCAGCATGTGAATTTTTCGTTTGATGGAAGAACAAAAGACTTGTTAGACAAGTTATTGTTGCCTATTGGCATTCTTTGGTATGTAGATGGCTCAGTTGTTAAATTCACAAAAGAAGGTGCAGCAGATCAGCAAGATGCTGTTTTACTTTCAAAAGATACTGGCATGATATTATCTCCTGTTAAAACTGATAAAGGCATCAATGTAAAATCGCTATTGAATGCGAAAATAGCTTTAAGCAAAAACATCGAGATACAGTCTAGCGCATCATCTAATACCCTTGATGGCAGGCGCACAAACCAGTTACAAGAAGAATATAACGGTGTTTATAAAGTAATTAGCATCAAACATCATGGTGAAAGCATTGATGGTGAAATGGTAACAGAAATTGAGTGTGTATTGGCATGAGTAATATTAAAAATGAATTAACATATGAAAACTTTGAGCAAAGCATCGAGTTTATTTTAGAGCAGCACACTAAGAAGCTTTATACGTGCTTGCCAGCGATTATTGAATCATATGATAGCGCCACAAAAAGATGCAGCGTATTGCCAGCGATTAAAAGATTATTTACTGATGGTTCCAGTCGTTCACTGCCAATAATAACAGACATTCCAGTAATCTTTCCAAGTGGTGGTGGCTATACGGTTATTATGCCGCTAAAGAAAGGTGATACAGTGCTTTTGACATTTTCGCAAAGAGGCATTACAAATTTCAAAAAGCAATTCCAAGAATCATTGCCCACAGATTCATTGATGGATATGCATGATGCTGTAGCAATTGCTGGCTTTGGCTCTATATCTATAACGCCATCAACAAGTGATGGCTGCGCTATGCAAACAGAAGACGGAGAAAACAGCGTTTTCATTGAAAAAGATCAGGTTAAAGTTAAAAAAGGCAGCAATGAACTAAAGATCAATGATAGTGAAATGCAAGCCACAATTGCTGGTGCAACGTTAAAACTAAACTCAAGCGCGTTAACATCAAGTGTGCCTGTTATGGCACCAAGCTTTAGCGGTTTATCTGGCGGAGTGGCGAACATGACATCGGGAATAAATATGGCAGGGCAAGATATATCTGATGCAGGCGATATAACGGCTGGCGGTGTTAATTTAACGACACATATACATACAGGCGATAGCGGTGGCAATACTGGCGCACCTAAAAACTAGGAGATAGATTGTATGCTTACATTTGGGACATCAGGCACTGATAACGACTTAGCAATAGATACCAATGGCTTATTAATCACATTTGAAGATAAAGAAGCCTTAGCAGATAAGTTAAATCAAAGATTGAAAATGTTTTATGCAGAATGGTTTTTGGATACCACGAGAGGTATTCCTTACTTTGTAAATATTCTTGGTGAAAACATTAATCAAGATATTGCCGCAAGCATATTGACTCAGGAAATATTAAAAGAAGATGAAGTTATCACAATTGATAGCGTTGACTTTTCTTTAGACTCTAAAACAAGATTGTTTACTTACTCTGCTAGTTTGTCTACAATATTTGGTGAAACTAACTTTACTTTTACAAATGGCATCAATTGAGCAAAACGGCATAACATCGACCAGCTTATCTACATATAAAACAGACATTGAAAACATCTTCAAGACCATTTTTGGCTCAAATTTTAACGTTGATCCTGAGACAAGACAGGGGCAACTAATTGGGCAAATTGCTCTTGCACTCACTACGTCAGATAATTCAATTATTGATATGTTCAATGCAACATACGTTTATACTGCTATTGGGCAGCAAATCGATTACATCGCTAGTAACTTAGGCGTTGTTCGTAAAGATGCTGTAAACACTGAAGTAGAATGCAATTTAACTGGTGTGGTTGGTACGACAATATCATCAGGAGCAAGAGCAGAAGACATTAATGGCAACAAATTCCAATTAAAAGAAGCTGTTACCATACCTTCATCAGGAACTGTTTCTGGGATAATGGTTGCAGAAGAAAGTGGAACTATCACTGTTTTGGCAAACACATTAACAAAAATTGTTGATGTTATCCAAGGTTGGGAGACAATAGACAACCCTAGCGCTGGCGTTGATGGATTTAGTGAAGAAACAGATTCACAGTTTAGAAAAAGATATTTGCAAAGTGTTGCAATTAACTCCATTGGTCAAGTAGGTTCAATACGATCTGAGCTGTTGGCAATATCAGATGTTAAACAAGCAGTTGTTGTTCAGAATGATGAAGATGCTAGCCAAGTCATAAAATCATTAACGTTACCAGCGCATAGCGTTACTTGTGTTGTCCTTGGCGGATCAGATCAAGATATCATAGATGCCATAGGCATAAAGAAGCCAGTTGGCATTCCTACTAATGGCACAACTAGCGGTACTTACTCAAATGAAAATTACTATGTTTCTTTGCCAATTAATTTTTATAGGGCAGAAGAAGTTGAAACAGAAATAGAGATCGACATTACAACAGATTCAACATTCCCAAGTGATGGCATTGATCAGATAAAAACAAATATAGTTAATTATTTTAATGGTACATTTGAGGTCAGCTCTGGCTTTGTCACAACAGG
>JANQKJ010000144.1 GCA_028281205.1 Gammaproteobacteria bacterium | reverse complement strand
CTGGTGTTAGCCCCAAATATCTAAGCATCTTTACACCACTAATCGCACTCAATGCATCACTAGCAGCAAAAATTACACCATCAAATAAATTTTGAATATAATCTGAACCAAGCAGAATTTCTGTTTCTGACTGAAACACACCATCAGCAATTTCAACTATGGCAACATCAACTTTAGATTCGATTGCATGTGACAACAATACTTGAGCACCTTTGATAATACTGCTCATTGGTTGCTTATAGGTCGATGCCATTCCAGCATCAGTAAAGTCGGCAACTACATCACAGCCAGCATCACTGAATGCATTAAAATCACCAAATGCTCCTGTGCCTGTTATTTTTAACGCAGCCACTTTGCAACCTAATTGTTTAAACCCAAATCCTAAGCTAGCTGCTGTAGTTGTTTTTCCGGCATTCATCGAAGTGCCCACAACACCAATTACGGGAATTTCAATATTATTTTGTTTGTACTTGATGGCATAGTCTTTAACATTGATTGTGACACCTTTATTATCTTTTAGTAATCCCAATGGTTTTATCTTTGTTGGTTCATCCATTTTTTCATTAGCTACAAGCAGTTTACCCAGCAAGCCACCACCAGCTAGCAAATCACTGGCATCACAATTCAATAATGCCACTCCTTCAAATTGATCTGGCGCATATCTATCGGCACATACAAGCACCACATGATCACCTACATATGATTGCGAACCCCTTCCCTCTGCTAATTGAATTTTTTTATGTTGGTTTACTTCAATAATTTGACCTAGAACAAGATCACCAGATTTTACTGTAGATAAATCTTTTGAAATTTTCTTTACATCGTTTCGGTTCACTCGTCGCGTTACGAATGACCATTTAGTATTATTAGGAATAACACTACTATAAATCAAACTCATGTCTTACTCCGTTATTAGCAATTTATTTGTTGTATAGTAATAACGAATAAAACGTGAAGTTTATTCCAAAATAAATTTAATTGATTGAAAGTAAGAATCTATTATTTTGCGGACGCTTGCCAATTATTTGATATCAACTCGCGTTCTTGTTCTTTTGTCAAAGGACCGCTATCCATTAACTTACTAGCGATAAAATTTAGGGCTTCAATATCTTGCCCAGCTGCAAGTTCATATTTTTCATTTGAGTTAGGGTTACTACCCGAAGCAACTATAATTTCTAATCGCCATGTTGAATCTTTTTCACGGCATGCAATACCTGCGAGGGTTTTGGTTTGATCATGCACATCAAACTCTCGACAATAATGACCATTTGTACTTTTAAAACTCAATAAAGGCACGAAAATGACCTCATCCTCATCATGCTGACTCAATCTTACAGAAGTAGAACTTAAAGCGTTTTCCAATACGTAATGAAGTTCATTACCTGGGATAATCTCTGAAATCAATATTGAATCAAAACCACTATGTATTTCATCTGTGATTAACACACTGCCGAGAAGTACACCTAACATAAGAGTAATTGACGCAGCTATAGAAGTAGGCAACCAATTTCGTAAGCGTTGATTCTTTACTTCATCTGACTTTTGAAATCTTACAACATTTGTAGTAGAAGCACCTTGTATTGAATAGTTTTTTATTGTTTCAATAAACTTATCAGGGAGATTTTCATTAATTACAAATGCTTCATTCAATAAAGAATTCAATTTATGAATCTTATCTATTCTCTGCTGAATAGACGGATTATTTAAAATTTCCTTTTCAAGCTGCTCCTTATCTTGCTTATTCAGCTCGCCGTCAACATAAGCAGATAGTATTTCGTCATTAATTTTCATAACAATGCCTTAACTAATGTCTTAATATTTATCAAAATGATCTATAAGTGTTTTTCTAGCTCTTGATACGCGACTCATTACTGTACCTATTGGCACATCTAACATTTCTGCTGCTTCTTTATAGGAGTAGCCTTCAACCGCAACAAGCACTAAGGTAATATGTTGATCTCTAGGTAATTCCTGAATTTTTTTAGTCACCTCATCCAATTCTTGTGATGTTTCCATATCTGCTTGCTCATTATCTTTAACTACAACTAGTTCATCATTTATATCTTCAGTTATTCCCCTTAAACTTTGTGCACGCAATTGGTCAAGCCATAAATTTTTTGCAATTTTAAAAATCCAAAATTTAAGTGGCCTCGAACTATCCCATGTCGAAATCCTTGACATGGCTCTTTCGATTGAAGCTTGAGTTAAATCATCTGCATTCGTTAAATCACACGTTAAGCTGTATGCAAACCGTCTTAACTTTGGCAAAAGTTCAATCAACTCATTCTGAATTTGACTTAATTCTGTGTTCACTTTTAGTGCTTTTCTCTTTATTACGAATAAGACGGCAAATTTATTCCAATGTATTTGGAATAAATAACCTTACTTAGACGTATACAAATATAAATCAACAGCTTAAGCCATAAGTCATTACAAATCATGTGGAAAAGTACATTAATTCTATTATTTCTATGGCATCTGATCGGACTGCCCACGTTAAATATCTTTCGAACCGTAGACGCCCTAATTAACCGCGAACTTTCGACAGCTTACTTATTTAGTAAGTCATGGTGTTACGAATACTCGCAAGTAGCTTTTGCGAATGATGATGACGATGATGACGATGATGACGACGACGATGA
>JANQKJ010000326.1 GCA_028281205.1 Gammaproteobacteria bacterium | reverse complement strand
TGTTCAATTATTGAAAAAAAATGCATTAATTATCGTTGCTTTACTATTTATTCAAGTAGGACTAGGTATTTCCAATATTGTATTTAAGCTGCCCCTTGTAGTTGCTGTGCTGCATAATGGCGTTGCCCTTTTGTTGTTATTTAGTCTAGTGACGAGCGCATATATGCTAAAATCCGCTCGAAGTAGTTAATTTCTAATCAATATGTCCACCAAGTCACCTTCGCAATCAATCAGCGCTAACAATAATTTCTTTGCTCGTTGGCAAGATTATTTGGAGCTATGCAAGCCCAAAGTGGTTGCGTTAATGGTGTTCACAGCGATTGTGGGCATGTTACTGGCTGATCCAGGCAATGTTGCGATGGCTACATTTATTTATGCCACCCTAGGTATAGGTTTAGTGGCTAGTTCTGCAGCTGCCATCAATCATGTTGCCGACAGCCGTATCGACGCCGCTATGGATAGAACTAAATTACGTCCTTTGCCGTCGGGTGCATTAAGTAAGTCTGCGGTACTTACATTTGCTGCGTTCATTGGTTTTATTGGTATGGCCGTGTTGATAGTTAAGATTAATGTTCTAACAGCAATCTTAACTTTTGCATCCTTGATTGGTTATGCAGTGATATATACCATGTATTTAAAACGTGCCACGCCACAGAATATTGTTATTGGGGGTTTGGCTGGTGCAACACCACCTTTATTAGGCTGGACTGCTGTAACAGGACAAATTGAACCAAATGGTTTAGTTCTTTTACTGATTATTTTTACTTGGACTCCGCCACATTTTTGGGCTTTGGCTTTATATCGTAAAGAAGAATATGCCAAGGTTGATATTCCTATGCTGCCAGTAACACATGGTGACGACTACACGCGCTTGCAAATCACTTTGTACACAATCCTCATGTGTGTGATTACTGTATTGCCATTCTTTACTCGTATGTCCGGCTGGATATATCTAGCAAGTGTGTTAGTACTGAATGCGATATTTTTATACTATGCTATCAGTTTACAAATCACAAAAAGTAGAACAAAGGCAATCAACACCTTTGTCTACTCTATTATTTATTTAATGATATTGTTTGCAGTACTACTGATAGATAGATACTTGCCCTTAATTTAAATCTTCTGCGGGCTTAGACCATTAAGCTGAGATATGTGCCTGTAGCTTCTTCATAGCGTTATTCTCCAGCTGTCGAACACGCTCTGCAGAAACACCGAACTGTTGGGCTAACTCATGCAGTGTCTGTTTTTTCTCGTTTAACCACCTTGCTTGAATAATGGCACGACTCCGGTCGTCCAAAATATTCAATGCATTTTGTAAACGAGTCTCTTGATGTTGAGACCAATCACTTTTTTCAATGTAAGTTTCAGGGTCATCACCTTGATGAGTCAAATAAGCTGATGGTGATGAGATATTTTCCTCATCATTACTGCTTGTAGGGGCATCAAAGCCAAGATCCTGACCACTTAAACGAGACTCCATTTCGAGCACTTCGCTGGGCTTAACTCCCAAGTCCATAGCTACTGATTCGACTTCTTCATGATTTAGCCAACCCAAACGATTTTTCTTACTTCTTAGGTTGAAGAATAATTTTCGCTGGGCCTTGGTAGTGGCCACTTTAACAATGCGCCAGTTACGCAAAATAAATTCATGGATTTCGGCACGAATCCAGTGCACTGCAAATGAAACGAGGCGTACATTTTGCGCAGGGTCAAAACGCTTAACGGCTTTCATTAAGCCGATGTTACCCTCTTGGATCAGATCCGCTAAAGCAAGGCCATAACCGTTGTATCCACGTGCTACGCGTATTACGAAGCGCAAATGGTGAGTAATCAGTTGGCGAGCAGCCTCAAGATCCTGATGATCATGTAAACGCTGCGCCAGATCACGCTCCTGATCGGCAGATAAAATAGGCAATTGGTGCGCCGCATTGATGTAGGCATCTAAGCTACTTGCTGATAATGTTAGCTCATGCGGTTGTGAAATCGCCAAATGGTTGTTCATTGCTTGGGCTCTCCAAATAATATAATTCGTAGTTTAGCACTCGATGACTTAGAGTGCTAACCGTTCAATTAGTTCACTGTACAGAGGGGCTTATAGGCCGTATTCACTTCATCGACGATACTTGCCCATAGAGACAGCTGATATCTAGGCCTGGATAAGTTGATCAGTTACCTTATCCGCTTAACCCAACTAGAGGAAAGGGTTGCTCGTAGGAGCGCATGAGGGCGAAGGGCCATACCGATGAATGGTCAACATATAAGGATCGTTGGCAATTATCGGAAATTTTGATGACATATACTGCTCATATCATGACAAATGCAGTGTAGGGTCATACATGAATTGTGTGGCAGTCACCCATCTTGTAGGTCAATAATCAGTCAAAATAACTCTCAAACTACAAGATGTGCTTTATTTGATAAACATAATTTTCCGTAACACGGTGAATCTTAAATAAGAGATAGTTTCATGCCAGGAGTTCAAGTTAGCAAAGCTGATCTTGCGCACATTTTTGGAGTTGATCAGCCGACCATTGATGGATGGTTAGAAAAAGGTCTGCCGCATATGCAGAAAAGAGTACAAGATCGAGACCGCCAGTCTTATTCCCGAGAGTTAATTTTCGACACAGCTGATGCGATTAATTGGAGGTTAACCGCAAGTAACTTAGTCGAAGACTGGTAAACACCTTAATCAGGTATAGCGTTTCAGTTTGTGGGACACAGCAATCCATGAGGCGAGTATGCCAAGAAAACTAATTGATACCACAATCAATAGAGATTGGGTGATAGTTAAATAGCTCAGTTTAAAGTCACTGCCAAATAAGGCGGCAAGTTGCGTTGTGGTTAACTGTGTTAACCATGTGCATAGCAACACAATCAACAGCGAAAGTAGTGAACCTGCTAATCCCAGCCAAAGGCCACTATATAAAAATGGTCGTCGCACATAAGCATCCGCTGCACCCGCCAGCTTGATAATTTCTATTTCAGAATGTCGGGCAGAGACCTCCCAGCGAATCACGTTGGCAATAATAAGCGCAATCGCAGACAATAATACTATGCTGACAATCCACTGAATACGATTAATTACATCTAAGATTGATTGCAGGCGCTGGAACCATAGCAAATCAAATTGTACAAGTTGCACTTGCTTAATATTTTTCAACTCTGCTTCTAACGTTTGCAAAGATTGGATATCCGATACTGCGGTTTTAGGCTCTACAATAATTAAATGCGGAAGCGGATTGTCTGGTAAGTCTGCTGACAGAGCATTCATTCCCATTTGCTGTTTAAAATCCTCCAACGCTTGTTTCTTATTAATAACTTGTGTGTTTAGAATAAATGGATTGTTGATAATATTTTTTGCTAGTGACTGGGCCTGTGTCAGTGACACTTTATCATTTAAGAATAAGGTAATTTGTTTATCATTATCCCAGTGTTGTGTGAGCTGTTGCACGCTTGAAAAAATAATATAGATACTCATCGGTATAGATAGCGCAATGGCTATCATAAATACAGTAAAAGCAAATGATAGTGGATTAGTGATATTGCGTTTAAAGCTAGTTTTAAAGCTATCAATATGATGTTCAAACCATAAAATAGCGATGGCGTTAGCTTGCTTGTTTTTGCGACGTTTCATAACTGATTTATTAACCTACGCAAGCTGTCCATTATCTAAGGTTAGGATACGTTTATTGAAACGTTGGATTAAGTTAACGTTATGACTGGCAATTAGCGCGGTTACACCTACCTGATTAAAGTCAACAAATAATTGCATAATATCTTCTGACAGTGCTGGGTCGAGATTACCAGTAGGCTCATCTGCTAGTAATAAACGTGGTCGGTGTACGATTGCGCGTGCAATTCCTACACGCTGTTGTTCGCCGCCAGATAAGGAAATAGGTTTAGCTTTTTCTTTATTTAAAAGACCAACCTTATCGAGCGCAGCCCTTACACGACGTGGAATATCTTTTGGGTTAAATCCGTTAATACGCAAAGGTAAGGCAATATTCTCAAATACATTACGGTCATTCAATAAACGATGATCTTGAAAAACTAGGCCCATTTGTTTGCGAAAATTAGATATACGCGCTTTATTAATGGCAGTAACATTTTTTTGTTCGAAATAAAGTTTGCCGCGCGTAGGTTGTTCGATAAGTGCGATGATTTTAAGTAAGGTACTTTTACCTGAACCAGATGGGCCGGTAAGAAAACACATTTCACCATCATCTAACTGCAGGTTAACTTGGCTTAATACTTCGCCGCTCTCTGGGTAGCGTTTACAAATATTTTGTAAGCGAATCATTAATAGTCTATGGGTTGATTTCTCGACCGACTAATGCCGATGTAAATTCTTTGGCATCAAATACTTGTAAATCCTCAATACCTTCACCAACACCGATGTAGCGTATTGGCAGGCCTAATTTGTCAGCAATTGCTAAAACTACACCACCCTTTGCGGTGCCATCTAACTTGGTAATACATAAGCCCGAAACATTCATTGAGTGATGAAATTCTTCCGCCTGCTTAAGTGCATTTTGTCCCATGCTTGCATCTAACACGAGTAAAGTTTCATGCGGTGCATCACTATCAATCTTTGTCATGACACGTTTAACTTTCTCTAATTCAGTCATCAAGTCGTTTTGTGTGTGCAGGCGGCCCGCAGTATCGGCAATTAACACATCAATATTGCGTGCTCTAGCCGACTCAAGTGCATCAAAGATAACTGAGGCACTATCAGCACCGGTTGCCTGAGAAACTACTGGGATATCATTACGTTCACCCCAAGTAATTAACTGTTCAACAGCCGCAGCACGAAAAGTATCACCTGCCGCTAACATGACAGATTTTCGATTCTTTTTAAGTCGTCTGGCTAATTTACCTATAGTCGTAGTTTTGCCAGCACCGTTAACACCCACGACTAAGATTGAAAACGGCTTAACCCTACCCAGCAACATGGGTTGGTTGCATGGCTGTAGTAAATCGAAAATGCAATCGCCTAACAGTGAAGGGATATCAAGTGGTGCTTTTTGCTTATCTATTAGTACTTTCAGTTGAGTGATAAGTTTATCAGTAGTTTCTATACCTACATCTGCCATTAATAAGCCATCTTCTATTTCTGTGATAACTTCATCGATTGGACGTGAGGAATCCTCTTGTATGCCATCAGCAAGTACATGTCTTGTTTTAGTTAAGCCTAATTTAAGGCGGTCGAACAAATTTTGGTCAGTCATATACTTACATTGTGGTGAAGGGAATGATGCTATGCTTATGGGTGAACGAAGTACTTGTTAGATTGTCATATGAGACTGATCTTAGCGTAACGTAACCATTGTTAACATAAGCGAATGAAGAAAGTTATCTTATCAATAAAATGTCTGATCGTTTGTATTTTATTGCTGCCGGCAGCAAACGCATCGGTGCATGAAAAAACCCTAAAAAATGGTCTTAAGGTGGTTGTTAAAGAAGATCACCGTGCTCCAGTAGCGACGGCACAGGTTTGGTATAAAGTGGGGTCGGCAAGTGAATATGGTGGAGTAACTGGTGTATCACATGCATTAGAGCATATGATGTTTAAAGGCACACCTAAAATTCCTGTCGGAAAGTTCTCGAAAATCTTGGCCGGAGTCGGTGCGCGTGATAACGCATTTACTAGCCGTGATTTCACCGCCTATTTCCAATTGCTCGATGTGTCCAAACTGGAAACTAGTTTCGAGCTTGAATCTGATCGCATGGCACACTTAACGCTAGACGAGCATGAATTCAAAAAAGAAATTGAAGTTGTCAAAGAGGAAAGACGCTTACGTACCGAAGATAATCCTAATTCGTTAACTTATGAGCAGTTTAATGCTGCCGCATATAACACTAGTCCTTATCAACATCCTGTCATTGGATGGATGAATGATCTGGATAACATGCAGGTTTCTGACCTGCGCCAATGGTACCAGGATTGGTATATGCCAAATAATGCAACTTTAGTTGTGGTTGGTGACGTAAAAGCACAAGATGTGTTTTCACTGGCAGAAAAATATTACGGCGTTATTCCGCAACGCGATGTAGCGACACTTAAACCACGCATAGAACCAAGGCAGGTGGGTGAACGTCGCGTCGAAGTGAAAGCAATTGCCAAGCTTCCCTACATGATCCTAGGCTACAAAGTGCCATCTCTTAAAACTATAGAAGATAAGCGGGAAGCATACGCATTGCATGTATTGGCAGGTATTCTTGATGGTGGCCGCAGTTCACGTTTAAGTAAGAATTTAGTTCGAGGACAAGAAATCGCAGCTAGTGCAGGCGCTGGTTATAGTTTGTATACGGCGCGCAATAACATGTTTTTATTTGATGGCACACCAAATGCTAATAAAACATTGGCTGAATTAGAGCAGGCTATCATTGGTGAAATCGATAAATTCAAAACTGAGCTGGTAAGTGAACAGGAACTCAAACGGGTAAAGGCTCAGGTTGTGGCTAGTGAAATCTATCAACAAGATTCTATCCAACGGCAAGCATACATAATTGGCTCGCTAGAAACAGTTGGTTTGGGCTGGGAAACAATGAATAGCTATGCTGAAAATGTTCAAGCTGTAACAGCCGAGGATATTCAGTCAGTAGCAAATAAATATTTTATTGATGATTATAAAACCGTTGCTTATTTAACACCATTAGAGCAAGAAGAGTTTGGTACTAAATAAATGATACACAGTAAGTTAAAAAGATTTGGATTATTGGTTTTATTTGTAAGCACTAGTTTGTTTGCATCAGTCAGTTATGCCTTGCCTGAAATAAATACCTGGCATACAAACAATGGCATTAAAGTACTCTATGTTAATGCACCTGAACTCCCGATTATAGATATTGCGCTTAACTTTGATGCGGGCAGTGTAAGGGATGGGGACATGCCTGGATTGTCCTCCATGATGCATGCGTTGATGGATAAAGGTACTGGCAAACTAAGCGCTGATGATGTGGCCTCCAAGTTTGAGGATGTGGGTGCACAGTTTGGTGTTAGTGTTGACCTGGATAGATCGAGTGCGACATTGCGTAGTTTGTCTGATAAGGAATTATTTGATAATGCATTGGATTTATATATTAATGTGGTCACACAACCTTCCTTCCCAAAACAAGATTTTGCTAGAGAAAAGAAACGACTGTTAATCTCTTTGGAGGATAGCGATCAACGTCCTGGCAGTATTGTGAGTCGAACATTTTTCCAAGCGTTATACCAACAACATCCTTATGCGCAGCCAAGTATGGGTACTAAGGAAAGTGTAAAAAATATTAGCTTAAAAAATATTAAGCAATTTCATGCTAAGCATATTGGTTCCAGTAGTGCAGTGTTAGCAATTGTAGGTGACGTATCTCGCAATCAAGCTGAGGCCATAGCGAATAAAATTGACCAGGCCTTACCTGAAGGTGAGCAGCTGAGCAAGCTAACTGCAGTGCAGCCATCTTTACTACAAAGTAAGCTGATTGATTTCCCATCCCAGCAAGCACATGTACGCATGGGGCAAATAGGTATAGAACGTGGCAATCCGGATTACTTTAATTTGTATGTCGGCAACCATGTATTAGGTGGCGGCGGTTTCACCTCTCGTTTAATAAAAGAGGTGCGTAGTAATCGAGGGTTGTCGTATAGTGTATACAGTTACTTCTTGCCTTATCAGCAACAAGGCCCTTTCATGCTTGGACTGCAAACACGCGTTGATCAAGCCACTGAGGCGATTGAGGTTTCACAAAAAGTACTGGCAGAATTTATTGAACATGGCCCTACCCAAGAAGAACTTACTCTAAGTAAACAAAATATTATCAATGGCTTTCCATTAAGAGTTGACAGTAATAAAGATATTTTGGGCTATTTATCCTTGATTGGTTATTACAATTTACCTCTTACCTACTTAAACGATTTTAGGAAAAATATTGAACAAGTTACACTTGATGACGTAAAACAGGCCTTTCGAAAGCATATGAATTTAGATTCATTTGTGACTGTTGTTGTAGGCAGTGAGCAAACAGCAAAAGAAGACGCATAAACTTGCGTCAGCGCCCCAACAGATCAAAATCTTAGCCGGGCGATGGCGCGGCACTAAACTTCCAGTGCTACTGGAAGACGACCTTAGGCCGACACCTAGCCGGGTTAGAGAAACTCTGTTTAATTGGCTACAAGCTAGTATTGTTGGAAGTCAGTGTCTGGATTTATTTGCTGGCAGCGGGGCGCTAGGTATTGAAGCGGTATCTAGAGGAGCAAGTTCAGCAGTTCTAGTGGATAAGGATCCGCGCGTAGTGCAGTTACTGTCTCAACAGCTTAGCAAGTTGCAAGCTGAAGATGAAATACAAGTGTTTTGTGACAATGGGTTACATTATCTACAGCAACTGGAGCAGGCATTCGATATTATCTTTCTGGATCCGCCATTTTCAAAATTACATCCCTTAGATCTTCTCAGCCAGATTGATAACAAACAACTACTCAAGCCTAACGGAGTGGTGTATGCAGAATTTTTCGCAAAAACATCCACCGCTTGTGTACCGTCGGGCTGGTGCTGGCAGCGACAGTCAAAGGCAGGTGAAGTAGAATATGGCTTATTAGCAGTAGAATAGCCATGTAACTACTTTAGAAATATGCCAAAAATTGCAGTATACCCAGGAACATTTGATCCAATCACGCATGGCCATACAGATCTTGTGCGCCGTGCATTGCATGTGTTTGATCAAGTAGTCGTTGGTATAGCTGCAAGCCCACAAAAAGCACCTGTATTTAATTTGCCGGAAAGAGTTGATTTGGCGAATAAAGTGTTTGAAGATTTAGATAACGTCAAAGTATGTGGCTTTGATGGCTTACTAGTAGAGTTCGCGCGTAATAAAGGAGCGGTTGCAGTTTTAAGAGGATTGCGTGCGGTATCAGATTTTGAATTTGAATTTCAACTGGCAAGTATTAATCGGCATTTAGATCCTACCCTAGAGTCAATTTTCTTAACTCCAGCCGAACAGTTTTCTTTTATTTCATCAAGCATTGTACGTGAAGTTGCCTCTTTGGGGGGCGAGATTTCAAAATTTGTCCATCCCGAAGTGGAGCTAGCATTAAAAGCCAAGTTTGCGAAATAATAACAGTTTAGTATTTAACTGGTACAAACAATGGCACTATATATTACTGACGAATGCATTAACTGTGATGTGTGTGAGCCAGAGTGCCCAAATGATGCAATTTTTGAAGGCGAAGAAATTTATCAAATTCGATGGCAACAATGCACTGAATGCGTCGGACATTTTGATGTGCCGCAATGTGTAGAAGTGTGTCCAGTCGATTGCATACTCATTGATCCTGAGCATAAAGAAACTAAGCAACAGCTGGAACTTAAATATAAAGCTTTAATGAAGGGTTGATTAAATGTTGCTGCGTTGTGCTGTTATATTTCTTATAAGTGTAGTTGCGCTTAAAGCCGAAGAAAGCAATTCTAGATATGCGATTGCAACTGCTCATCCATTAGCAAGTCAAGCGGGCGAAGAAATACTACAAGCAGGCGGCAATGCATTTGATGCGGCTGTGGCGATCAGTGCTGCTTTAGCCGTTGTTGAACCATTTGGCAGTGGCATTGGTGGTGGCGGTTTTTGGCTGTTGCATGATGCAAAGCTTAAACGTGACATTGTCATTGACGGGCGTGAAGTAGCGCCGCTGGCTGCGACCAAGGATATGTACTTGGATGCACAGGGCAAACTTACTCGCAAATCCATTGATGGCCCGTTAGCGGCTGGTATCCCTGGGGTTATTGCTGCGCTGGATATAATATCCAAGCAGCATGGCAGACTTACTTTGTACCAAAGTTTACAGCCAGCAATTAATTATGCAAAGCATGGTTTTAGAGTAGGCCCACATTATTCAAGGTTAGCTGAGTTAAGAAAACAAGCGTTAACTGCATCAGAAAGCGCGCGTGCTATTTTTCTTGATAACAACCAAGTGCCAGAGCCGGGTTACTTACTGCGTCAATATGATTTGGCTAATACACTCACGTTAATCGCCGAGCAAGGTGCAGATGTTTTTTATAAAGGCATAGTGGCGCAATTATTAGTTAAGGGTACCCAACAAGCAGGAGGGATTTGGCATTTACAGGACTTACAAAACTATCAAGTAAAAGTACGTGCACCAATTACTACGCAGTTTCATGATGCACAAATTGTTATGCCGCCACCGCCTACTTCTGGTGGTGTAGTAATTACGCAAATTCTATCTATGCTGGAAAATGACGCAGCAGTAGATTTGCAACAAGTAGCCTCGATACACAAAGTAGTTGAAGCTATGCGACGTGCCTACCAAGATCGTGCTATTTACTTAGGAGATCCAGCGTTTACTGATATACCCATGCAGCGACTACTATCTAAAAGTTATGCAAAAAATAAATTTAAAGACTTTGATCCTAAACAAGCGAGTAGCAGTAAGCAGTTAGCTACATTACATAATCAACAAGGTGAAGACACCACGCATTTTTCTGTGCTGGATAGTGAGGGGAATTATGTGGCGGCGACATTATCAATTAATTATCCATTTGGCAGTGGTTTTGTCGCACCCGGTACCGGCGTGTTGTTAAATGATGAGATGGATGATTTTTCCATGGCTGGGGGTGTGGCTAATGTTTGGGGCTTGGTAGGTTCGCAAGCGAACTCAATTGAGCCTGGTAAGCGTATGCTGTCCAGTATGACACCTTTGTTTGTGCGTGATGAAAAACGTACATTGATAGTTGGCACACCTGGCGGTAGCCGTATTATTAGCATGCTTGCTCTTGCGATATTGAGATATCAACAAGGCGCGAATGCAAATGAAATTGTTAACCAACGCAGGTTTCACCACCAGTATTTGCCGGATGAAATACAGTTTGAACAAGATGCCCTAACACCATTAGAACAAAAGCAATTAGCCGATAAAGGGCATCAGCTAAAAGAACTTTCACGTCGTTATGGAAATATGCAAGCCATTATTTGGGATAAAGAAAATAGCCTGCTTGATGCAGCTTCTGATCCTCGTGGCGAAGGCATAGCGATTGTTCATTAATAGTTAGTGTTGGCATTGAGTACAATAAGTTGTTGTACGCTGACCTTGTTTGATTGAACGTAATGGCTGTGCGCATACTACACAGGGTAAATTAGTTCGACCATATA
>JANQKJ010000313.1 GCA_028281205.1 Gammaproteobacteria bacterium | reverse complement strand
TGATAAGGAAGTCCCATTTAGTTTAATTAAACGTGTCATGCAAATCTGTTCAAGCGCTGGCTTCGAACAAATTTCTTTGTCTGTTATTCAACGAGAATCAACTGTAAGTTAAGGTTATGACAGCATCTGCCGTATATTCATGGCGTTTGCCATGGGAAGTATCTACTGTCGACAAGACGCGATTCAGACGTATTTTGAATCGTGTAACAATCACGTGTTTAATTTTAACATTAATTATGCCTTTCCTTCCGCTGCCTGAAAAAGAAAAACCAGTTGAAGAAAGACAAGATAAGCGTGTTGTTAAAATTCTTCTCGATAAAAAGATACCGCCACCACCAAAAGTGGTTAAAAAAGTCGAACCGCAGAAATTAACTAAGCCGGTAAAAACAGTTAAACCTAAAGCGATTAAAAAAACACAACCTAAAAAAGTAGAAAAAATTGCGAACAAGCCTGTTCCACAAAAGAAAGTAGCAGCCGCACCACCTAAAAAATCTGCTAAAGAGGTTGCTCAAGGTTCAGGGTTGTTGGCTTTTCAAAGTGAATTGGCTGATATTAGTAAAAATGCCAATTCTAAAACATTAGGTGAAAAATCACTAAGCAATAGTGGTGGTTCTGCCGCACGAGTCGAACGTTCATTAGTTACTAAGAACACAGGTAAAGGCAGTGGAGGTATTAATACCGCAGCTTTAAGCCGCGATGTATCTGGTACTGGACTGGGAGGTAGAAGTGCTAGTCGTGTATCTGGTCCTGCCGGTATGGGTGCTGGTGAAGATGGTTCGGGGACCGGCAGTGATGATGGAATAGGGCGGAGTGCTCAGCGTGATCTTGAAAAAATACAAATTACATTTGATCGCAATAAGAGTGCAATTTTTAGTATGTATAACCGAGCATTAAGATCGACGCCGGACTTGCAAGGTAAAGTTGTGTTGAAAATTACTATTGCTCCTTCAGGCAAAGTTACTGAAGTTTATATAGTCAGCAGTGAATTGGCAGATACACAACTTGAACAAAAACTCATACAGCGCGTCAAGCTCATCAATTTTGGGTCTGAAGATGTACCTGTCTTTACATTCAATTATCCCATCGACTTTTATCCGGTCTAATACTGCTTGGGTCAGTATAGCAATACTTTCTGCTGCAGTATTGCTTGCGCCTGTATCAGCAACATCTTTTAAACTGGCAAATTTTGAGTTGAGTGGTGTAGTAGTAAATAATTCTGACTCACTTGCAGTGATATTTGATAAAGAAAAGCGCAATGAACTCGTTTTGCGTGTGGGTGATGTTGTCGCAGGTTGTGTATTAGATTACATACGGCGTAGTCGCGTGAGTTTCTATTGTAATGATCAAGTGCAAACACTCACGCTTAGAAGTTTAAGTGTGGATATTACTGCCACAACAGGACAAGATGTCTGGTCACCTCCAGTAGCAATTTCCCAGCAAGATCAAGAACAGTTGTTTGATCAGCCGGCAAACTTTATTACTGCATTCAATTTAGTGCCACATATGCAGGATGGTCAGTTAACTGCGTTTGAAATCAAAAGCACTCCCAAGGATACAAAAGTTTCTGAAGCTTTGGATTTGAAACAAGGTGATTTGATCATTGCAGTGAATGGTGTCTCGGCGCAAGATGCGAATGAGTTTTCCAGTGCATTTGAACAAATTAAATTTACCCAATCAGTAGACATAGAATTGATCAGGGATGACGTGCGTTATTATAAAAATTATCTTCTACAAAGATAATTAGGCAGATTTAATTAATACGTACACTGCACCAGTACCGCCATCAACCGGTCGTGCTGAACAAAAAGCTAATATCTCGTCACGTTTTCTTAACCATTGGTTAACCAGTGGTTTAATCACAGGCCCTTGATTGCTAGAACCATAACCCTTGCCATGGATAATGCGCACACAGCGTATTCCTCGATCTCTTATTTCCAGAATAAACTGATTTAAATGTTGCTGCGCTTCCTCGCGTGTCAATCCATGTAAATCTAATTCTGCTTCAATACTATATTGTCCGCGCTTAAGCTTTCTGAATACTTGTTTCTGAATGCCAGGTTGTACATAGGATAAGCTATCACCAGGTTGCATATCCTCGTATTCATTAGGACTGACTAACAGCTCCTGCATGATTTTTTTTTCATCTTGTGTAGCCTGTTGTGGCACTGGACGAGGTTTTGGCGTGTTGTGCACGACTTTATCCGAGCTGCTCAAAACTTTTACACCATCCAGCATGTCAGCAAAGCTGATGTCATCCTGGGAATTGTTTTTTTTATCAGACATGAATCTCTATTTTATTAATAATTACTACGAAGCAGGCACCATTGCCTGCTATTATAAGTCGATTTTATTTATTGAATAGTTCACTTTTTATTCGATTAGCTGAATGCATTTATTATTAAGTAATGATGATGGCTATCAGGCGCCGGGTTTGGTGTCTTTAGCTGAATCTCTTGCCGATATCGCCGAAATCACTGTGGTTGCCCCACATATAGATCGCAGCGCTGCCAGTAACTCACTTACTTTGCAGATGCCGTTGCGTGCCAAAGAGGTCAAGTCTGGCTGGTATTATGTCGATGGCACACCCACCGATTGTGTGCATTTAGGTATCACTGGATTGTTAAAAAAAGAGCCTGATATGGTTGTGTCAGGAATTAATTGCGGTCCAAATTTGGGTGATGATGTGATTTATTCAGGTACG
>JANQKJ010000238.1 GCA_028281205.1 Gammaproteobacteria bacterium | reverse complement strand
AGGAGGGCTATTGATCGTGAGGTCATAGCACTAGTAGGGTGCTTACCAATACAGCATTAAAATTTCACTCATAAATGCTCATTTACTATCAGTAAACTGCTTTTTTTATTCAATTTTGCCTGGTCTTGGTACCACTCGTAATTTTATGCAAAGGTCTCATTGTGGCAAAGGCCAGGCTTTGGTAATCTGATATCCCATCTTGCATTTGGAATTACGTGATGACACGGTACATCTTTATCACAGGCGGGGTGGTCTCTTCACTAGGAAAGGGTATCGCCAGTGCCTCATTGGGCGCGATATTAGAAGCGCGCGGCCTTTCTGTCACCATGATCAAACTGGATCCTTATATCAACGTCGATCCAGGCACTATGAGTCCGTTTCAGCATGGCGAAGTCTATGTGACTGAGGACGGTGCCGAGACTGATCTGGATCTGGGGCACTATGAGCGCTTTGTACGCTTTCGTTCTAAGCGTAGTAACAACTATACAACTGGTCAAATCTACGAAAACGTAATTCGCAAAGAACGTCGAGGTGATTATTTAGGCGGAACTGTTCAAGTGATTCCTCACATTACTGATGAAATTAAAGCCTCGGTTAAAAAAGGTTCTGAAGGTGCGGATGTTGCCTTGGTGGAAATTGGTGGTACGGTCGGTGATATTGAATCATTACCGTTTATGGAAGCGATTCGTCAAATTGGTGTTGAGCTTGGGCGCAGTAATGTTATTTACCTACACCTCACTTTAGTTCCTTATATAAAAGCTTCTGGTGAACTAAAAACCAAGCCCACACAGCACTCGGTGAAAGAGCTTAGGTCGATAGGTATTCAGCCGGATATTTTACTTTGCCGTGGTGAACGCCAGATTCCTGATAGCGAACGTAAAAAAATAGCCTTGTTTACTAATGTAGAAGAAAAAGCTGTCATCTCATCAGTAGATGTTTCCAGTATTTATAAAATTCCTTTGTGGTTACATTCACAAGGTTTAGATGACATTGTGTGTGAGAAATTTGAATTAGATTTGCCACCCGCAGATTTGACTGACTGGAAAGAGGTTGTGCATGCGATTGAGTTTCCTGAAGTGGAAGTCAATATATACATGGTAGGCAAGTATGTTGAACTTACTGAATCCTATAAATCACTTAATGAAGCCTTAATTCATGCGGGTGCACAGACGCGTACGCAAGTGAATATTAAGTACTTAGATTCAGAAAGCATCGAAGTTAATGGAGTTGGTTTACTTAGAGATGCCGACGCTATTTTAGTCCCGGGTGGTTTTGGTCAACGCGGTATTGAAGGTAAAATTTTGGCATCCCAGTTTGCGCGTGAGAATAATATCCCTTACTTGGGTATTTGCTTAGGTATGCAAGTTGCAGTGATTGATTTTGCACGCAATGTGGCTGGCCTAGAGCAGGCTCATAGTACTGAATTTCTAGAAGATACACCAAACCCGGTGATAGCGTTGATTACTGAGTGGAAACAACGCGATGGCAGTATTGAGGAACGCAATGAAAATTCTGATTTAGGTGGCACTATGAGATTAGGTGGCCAACAGTGTCGTTTATCAGAGAATTCTTTGGTAAGAGATATGTATGGTGAAGATATTATTTTAGAGAGACACCGACATCGCTATGAGTTTAACAATACCTTTATGGCTACATTGAGTAACGCCGGTTTATCGTTTACGGGTAAATCAATTGACGATAAATTGGTTGAGGTGATTGAGATTGCAGATCACCCTTGGTTTATTGGTTGTCAATTCCATCCGGAATTTACTTCCACACCTCGCGACGGACATCCATTGTTTACCGGGTTTGTCAGAGCGGCAAGAAAAGGCCGGGAACAGAAGAAGGGATCTTCACCTTCTAGTGTTACTGCTAAAGCGCCTGAACAGTCAACAACTACTGAATCTGTATGAAGCTGTGTGATTTTGAGGTGGGGTTGGAACACCCCATGTTGCTTATTGCAGGTCCTTGTGTGGTCGAAAGTTTGGAGCTGGCACAGCAGACAGCAGGGCAATTAAAAGAAATAGCTGAAAAAAATAATGTACCTTTTATCTATAAATCCTCATTTGATAAGGCCAATCGTACTTCCGAGAGTAGCTTTCGAGGCCTGGGAATTGAACAGGGATTGGCTATTTTACAAGCAGTTAAGGACCAATTTAAGGTTCCAATTTTGACCGATGTGCATGAGGATAGCCCGTTGGATGAGGTTGCTGAAGTTGCTGATGTGCTACAAACACCAGCTTTCTTATGTCGACAAACCAATTATATTCAAAGGGTTGCGTCGGTTGGCAAGCCAGTGAATATTAAAAAAGGGCAGTTTTTGTCACCCTGGGATATGAAACATGTAGTGGCCAAAGCACGCGCAGTAGGCAATGATCAAATAATGGTCTGTGAGCGCGGAGCATCTTTTGGTTACGGCAACCTGGTGTCCGATATGCGTTCCTTGGCAATCATGCGTGAAACAGGATGTCCAGTAGTTTTTGATGCTACACATTCGGTACAATTGCCCGGCGGCGATGGCAGCCGGTCAGGTGGGCAACGAGAATTTGTCCCAGTATTGGCACGTGCTGCAATTAGTGTCGGGGTTGCTGGGTTGTTCATGGAAACCCATCCAGACCCTAGACATGCAAAGAGTGATGGTTCCAACTCTTTGCCTCTAGAACTCGTGCCCGAACTTTTATCTACGCTTTGCGCTTTAGATAAAGTCGTGAAGTCATCATCTTTGATGGAGCACACGTCCCTGTCACTTTAAATACACGGGACTGCGGTATAACACGCCTCACTGATAATAGTAGGCAAGGATCGAAAGCAAGGATCGGAAATACATGTCACAAATATACAGTATTAAAGCAAGAGAAATTATAGATTCACGGGGAAACCCAACGGTAGAAGCAGATGTGCAATTGAAATCTGGCGCATTTGGTCGCGCAGCTGTTCCATCGGGTGCATCCACTGGTGCATTGGAAGCACTGGAAATGCGTGATGGAGATAAACAACGTTATCTGGGTAAGGGTGTTAAGCAAGCCGTCGACAATGTGAATAATCAAATCCAGTCCAAGTTAATTGGCGTTGAGGCACTTGATCAATCCAATGTCGACAACATTATGCTGACATTAGACGGGACGCCAAACAAAGCGAATATGGGTGCAAATGCAGTACTTGCTGTGTCGCTTGCTGTGGCAAAAGCGGCGGCAGCCGAACAACAGCAGCCGCTGTATCAATATCTAAATACTGATGCACAAATGGTATTGCCGGTACCAATGATGAATATTATCAACGGTGGTGCGCATGCGCATAAAGGTGCGGACTTGCAGGAATTTATGGTGGTTCCACACGGCGTGTCATCCTTTAGCGAAGCCGTACAATGTGGTTGTGAGATTTTTCATAATTTGAAATCCATACTCAAGAGTAAAGGGCTGAATACCGCAGTAGGTGATGAAGGTGGATTCGCTCCCACGCTGGATGCTAACGAGCAAGCAATAGAAATTATTTTGCAGGCAATTGAAGCCGCAGGCTATCAATCAGGTGATCAGGTCAGCATTGGTTTGGACTGTGCCAGTTCAGAGTTCTATAAAGATGGGCAATACCACCTTGAGTCAGAGGGCAAAGTATATTCAAGTGCTGAATTTGTTGAGTACTTATCTTCACTGGTAAATAAGTACCCTATTATTACAGTTGAAGACGGTTTGGCTGAAGATGACTGGGATGGCTGGGCACAACTAACTTCTGAACTAGGCAACAAAGTGCAATTGGTGGGAGACGATCTGTTTGTAACCAACACAGAAATTTTTGCTAAAGGTATAAAAATGGGCGTGGCCAACTCGATCCTGATTAAGCTTAATCAAATTGGCTCACTGACAGAAACCCTTGCGGCAATTAAAATGGCGCATGATGCGAATTATACTGCTGTTATCTCACATCGTTCTGGAGAAACTGAAGATGTTACAATTGCTGACCTTGCAGTTGCTACTGGTGCTGGTCAAATCAAGACAGGTTCCTTGTCGCGCTCTGATCGAGTCGCCAAATATAATCAATTGCTACGTATTGAAGAAGAATTAGGTACAAAAGCGGTGTATCCTGGGAAGGAAGTATTTCGTCAATCCTGAGCTAAATAATCGATTACTCAATGAAGCTATTTATTGCATTTTTGATTACGATTTTCGTTTTTTTGCAGTATCAGCTATGGGTCGATCGTGACGGTGTGCGCAAGTTAATTCATTTAAGCCAGCGCATAGATAATCAAACAGCGATTAACCAGCAACTTTATGAACGTAATGAAGTGCTTGCTGCAGAAGTTGAAGACCTGAAATCAGGTTTCGATGCAATCGAAGAGCGTGCGCGTATGGAGTTGGGTATGATTCGTGAAGGTGAGACATTCTTTCAGGTTATTGAAAAAAATACTCAACCAAGCAAGCAATGAGTGCAACGCCCGAATGCTGGGCTATAATACCTGCAGCGGGAATTGGCCAGCGCATGGTGTCCTCGGTACCCAAGCAGTATCTTAATATCGGCGGTAAGACTATTCTTGAACATGCTGCTCAGCCATTATTAGACAATGCTCATATCAAACATGTCGTATTCGCCTTGCATGTAGATGATGATAAGTTCTCTCAGTTAGCGTTTCAAGATAGTAGTCAGAAAATTCGTAAAGCCATTGGCGGTGAAACTCGTGCACACTCTGTATTGAATGCATTAGAGGCAATAAAAAATGAAATCAAGCCTAATGATTTTGTACTGGTGCATGATGCTGCGCGTCCATGTTTGTCAGACGCGGATTTAACAAAACTCATTGATGCCTGTTTGTTGCATGAAGTGGGTGGCATTCTTGCCGTGCGTGCAACCGATACAATAAAACAAGTGCAGCAACATGAAATT
Source organism: Gammaproteobacteria bacterium (assembly GCA_028281205.1). Classification (GTDB taxonomy): domain Bacteria; phylum Pseudomonadota; class Gammaproteobacteria; order UBA4575; family UBA4575; genus UBA1858. The sequence goes on along the minus strand of JANQKJ010000238.1, from coordinate 2,080 downwards.
TCTTGCACACTGGACCGTGACAGTATTTGGCATGCATTTACCCCGCAAATGTTTAAATTTAAAATATTATATGACGCGATTAAGCAAGCGTTGCAAAATAATATTACGATTACAGATGAAGCAAGTGCTGTTGAATCCATGAATTTTCATCCATGTGTCGTTGAGGGAAGTAGTAGAAATATCAAAGTCACTTGTCCGGATGATATCGCGATTGCTGAGATGTATTTAACTTGGAATGAATAAGTTTAAATTTATATGAAAATTGGCCAAGGTTTTGATGCGCATCGCTTTACTAAGGGTGACCATATCATGTTGGGTGGTGTGAAGGTGCCGCATAATCATGGTATCGAGGCACACTCCGATGGTGATGTGCTATTGCATGCATTATGTGATGCAATTTTGGGTGCGGCAGGCATGGGCGACATCGGGCGCCACTTTCCAGATCAGGATGATGCTAATAAAAATAGAGACTCGCGTGAATTTGTTACTGATATTGTAAGTAAAATAACTGAAAAAAATTTAACTTTAGTGAATGTTGATGCAACAGTGATTTTGCAGGCACCAAAAATTAGTGCCCACATAGAAGATATGCAGAAATTAATAGCGCATGATCTAAACATTAGTGTAGATAATGTTAATGTAAAAGCTACTACCACGGAACGCATGGGTTTTGTGGGACGCGAAGAAGGCATTGCAGCCATGGTGGTTGTGTTGTTGCAATAACAAGCAAATAAATTATTGTATTAAGCCATTGTCAATTGAAGATTATTTTTCTTTGCAAGGCCAGCTTGCGCAAAATATAGAAGGTTTTAAACATCGCCCGCAACAAGTCGCTATGGCTGAAGCTGTTGATGATGCAATTAATCACAGCAGTACTCTGGTAGTGGAAGCAGGTACAGGTGTAGGTAAAACCTTCGCCTATTTAATGCCTGCGATATTGTCCGGAAAGAAAGTAGTTGTATCTACCGGCACACGCCACCTGCAAGACCAGCTTTTTTATACTGATCTTCCATTATTGCAACAAGCCTCTGCATTAAGTATCAATGCATCCATCCTGAAAGGCCGCTCAAATTACTTATGCAAGTATCGCTTCGAACGTTTTGAACACGACTTAAATGATTTTCGCAAGTTGAAGCGTGACTATTATGAAGTGAAAGACTGGTCTCTTGTCACTAAGACTGGTGATATAGCTGAAGTTAATCAGTTATCAGAACAATCAGAATTATGGTCACACATAACTTCAACGCGAGATAATTGTTTGGGTGGAGAGTGCCCAGAATATAATAAATGCCATGTATTAAAAGCACGTAAGCGTGCACAAGAGTCTGAGCTGGTGGTGATAAACCATCATCTATTGTGTGCGGATTTAGTGCTCAAAGGCGAAGGCTTCGGCGAATTACTCCCTATGGCTGATGTGTTTGTATTGGATGAGGCGCATCAGTTGACAGAGGTGTTGCCAAACTTTTTTGGTAGTCACATAAGTAGCCGACAATTACAGGATCTGGTCGCGGATATTAGTAAAGAGTGTTCACTGGTTGCTACTGACACTGTTCCAATAAGCAAAGTCTATTACTCAGTGTTAGATGTGGTTGAAAAATTCTACAGTAGTATCGCCAAGCAAATGCAAGAAACCAGAGAATTATGGCGTGATGTGATCAGCGACAAAGCTGTGCAAACTGCATTTGAAAAATTAGCTGCAGAATTATTAACTTTAGAGAATAAATTACTGGCTATAGCTAATGAGTCTCCGGGATTAGCACAATCTTATAAACGTATTGGCGAGCTTAATGGCTTGTTGGATGAATTTAAGAGTATTAACCATAATGCAGTTCAATGGGTTGAACTGGGGCGTCGCAGATTTGTGTTAGGCAGTGTGCCTTTAAATGTAGCAGGGCCTTACCAACAGGCAATTCAGGAATATCAATGTGCATGGATTTACACTTCGGCGACTTTGACTGCAAAACAAAGTTTTAAACATTTTGTTGATCAGCTTGGCTTAGATGAAGCTGAGTGTGTAATGTGTGATAGCCCTTATGACTACGCAGGCCAGTCGCGGTTATTTCTTCCTACGCTCCAATGC
>JANQKJ010000231.1 GCA_028281205.1 Gammaproteobacteria bacterium | reverse complement strand
TTCAACTGCATTAAGTGTTTCGTCATAACTGGAAGATTTTAATTGGTGAATAGATATTGCTGTTTGCAGCACATTAATTACGTCTGTATTTTCCTCTATGCTAAGTCGATCTTTAAGAACTGCGCTAGTTTCATCATTAATGTTTTTGAACATTTCAACTACTGCTGATTTTCTTACTTGCGGGTCATTATCTGCAAGACTCAGTTTAGCAATTGCCTGATTCAACGTTCTTCTTAGCTTATTATTGATTCCTACTTTTCTAATTTTTTTCTTTGCCAGTATTCCTAAAGGCTCACCAGTTACTGCATTTTCAATTGTGGCTTGTTTACCTTCAATATTAGCAATAACGATAGTTTTATCGTCTTTTTTATAATAGATTTTTCCTTTGAGTAGATTGTTAAGAATTAACAATGAGCGCTCATGCTGTGATGCCTGAATGCCTTTTATAATTTCATTTTTTTCATCAAATTTTTTGCTGATTAAATTTGCGACTAATTGATAGAAGATGGTTTTTTTTTCAGTATCTTCAGTTTCTATACTATTAATTTGCTCGTCACTAATTTTTTCGGCTAATACTGGTGATATCGTTATAATTACGAGTATTAGTGAAGCCAATAATATGAATAGTGGACGCATTTCAGTTTTATTATTAAGTAAGGTGCCCTGATATACAGGGCACCTTGATTATAAACTGTAACTAAAGTTGTTCTGTCAAAGATTTAGTAGTTTTGACCTGAACACTTTTTAGTTTCAGTATTGTAATTACCACAATTAATTGCAGGGTCAGCCCAATCGGAAACGATTAGTGCGCTTTCTGGCAAGTAATCAGTCCAGGCATCACCTTTCACTTCACCGTCAGTTTGCCAAACAATTTCAAATTGTCCGTCATCTTGAATTTCACCAATCAGAACCGGCTTAGAAAGATGGTGGTTAGTATTCATTACAGCTGTACCACCAGTAAGGTTAGGTACTTCTAAACCGTACATAGCTGGGCGAACTTTATCAACCTCAGTCGTACCTGCTTTTTCAACTGCTGCTGCCCACATTTTGAAACCAATGTAAGTTGCTTCCATTGGGTCATTAGTAACTCGTTCTTCGTTACCAATGAATGCGTGCCATGCTTCAATGAAGCTGTCATTTTCATCACTTTCAGCACTTTGGAAATAATTCCAAGCAGCTAAATGACCAACCAATGGTGCAGTATCGATGCCTGATAGTTCTTCCTCGCCCACTGAGAATGCAACAACCGGAATATCTTCAGCTGAGATGCCTTGGTTGCCAAGTTCTTTATAGAATGGAACGTTCGCATCACCATTAATGGTGGAAACAACAGCTGTCTTTTTACCGGCTGAACCAAATTGTTTAATATCAGAAACTATAGTCTGCCAATCGGAATGACCGAAAGGTGTGTAGTTAATCATGATGTCATCTTCACTAACGCCTTTGAGCTTTAAGTAAGACTCAAGAATTTTATTGGTTGTGCGGGGATAAACATAGTCCGTGCCTGCAAGTACCCAGCGTTCGACACCACCATCCATTAAATAATCAACAGCGGGAATAGCCTGCTGGTTAGGTGCAGCACCTGTATAAAATACATTTTTAGATGATTCTTCGCCTTCATATTGAACTGGGTAGAACAGCAGACCGTTTAACTCTTCAACTACCGGTAATACTGATTTACGTGAAACGGAAGTCCAGCAACCAAATACTACATCCACTTTATGCACTTCAATTAACTCACGCATTTTTTCTGCAAACAGTGGCCAGTCTGATGCAGGGTCAACAACCACAGCCTCCAGTTTTTTACCGAGTAAACCTCCGGCCTTATTTTGTTCTTCAACCATCATTAAAACCGTATCTTTTAATGTAGTTTCACTAATGGCCATAGTGCCAGATAGCGAGTGAAGTACGCCCACTTTAATAGTGTCAGCGGAGTATGCATTAGATGACCATGCAATCATCAATACGCACACCACTGACCACAAACTTAGCTTTTTCATTTAATTCTCCAGTAATGTTTAATTTTGTAAGTTTCAAAAGAGGGCGTGTTTTATGTGACAACGATAAATCTGCATTCTCATTGTGCGTAATGCCCTAACACAGGTAATTACATGTTCTGTGCCAGAATGAGATTTGAGTTAAATAGCTTTTTATAATAAATGCTTAACGATATGAAAATTAAGGACTAATTTTCATGGGGAATAATGTTTTTAGCTTAATAAAATGTGCATTGGATATTTTTTGAAAATCGTATGTGCACTATATATGAGCAGTATCATTTTAAATTTGCACATACATAGTGCATTTGAGATGTTTCTGTTTCGGTAGCTTATGGACGATTAAATCTTTATTTGAAGATTTAATTGCTGTTGAATTAATAATAGCGCTGTATTTTATATCTACAGGATTTTTAGCTAACCAATTTGCGTATCTAGGTTTAGTTTATAACGATGAGTCAATACATTTATTGTACATGTATAACTTATTGAAAAATTTATATATTCCATATATGTACATGTTTTAAGACATCTATTTATGCACTTCTCTGTACATTGGGTATATTTTTACTTATTGTGTATAAAAAATACATGTACGAAAGAGGTATTCAACAATGGACTCACAAATTCGAAATGATCAATACAAAATAGGTGCGGTTTCTAAAATTACTGGTATCGGAACTGAAACCTTGCGCGCATGGGAACGTCGTTATCAAGCTGTTGTGCCGAGTCGCTCTGAATCAGGTGATCGAGTATACAGCAGTGATGATCTAACTAAGTTATTTTTGCTCAAAAATCTGTCCGATGCGGGTAATTCAATTGGTACGATTGCACGCTTGCCAATTCATGAACTTAAAAGTAAATGGGAAAATAGTGTTCAGCTTAGTGAATTGGGTGCTGGCCCCAGCGGATATCACTCTAATCCTGAAATTTCGAAAAGTCAGAACTGTCGAGTACTGTTACTGGGGGAGGATTTTCCGCTGAGAGTTCAAGATGGTATGGCTGACTTTAACGGTATTGAACTATTAGGGCATGCCAATTCTATGGAAGAATGGAAACGTATGCACCCAGATTCACATGTGCATGTCGCTATTATAGAAAGACCAACTATTAATGAAGATGCTAGAAAATATGTGTCCAAGTTACTCAAAGAATCTGGGGTTTGGCATGTCATTGTACTCTATGGATTTGGTTCTCAAGTCGAAATTAACCAATTACAAAGCCCGCAAGTAAGTGCAATTCGCTCATCTATTGATGTATATGAATTAGCAAGATTATGCATGGATCGAAGTGGTGGTGATTCCAAAAATCTTGTCGCTTCAAATAGTGCTACAGTTTATCTAGAAGACTCACTACCAACACGACGTTATAGTTCTAAACAGTTGGATGGTCTTGCTCGAGTATCATCCTCAATTCAGTGTGAATGTCCAATGCATCTATCTGATTTGATTAAAAGCTTGGTAGCGTTCGAGATTTATAGTGCAGAGTGTGAAAATAAAAATGATCGAGATGCAGAGTTGCATGCATTTCTGCATGCAACTAGTGCTCAATCGCGTGCCTTGCTTGAAGATGCTTTAGCGCATGTAATAAAGTATGAAAATATAGAAATATAATCTCTGTATAACGTTTATCTGCAAAAACTATCCAGTTACCCGCTAGTGGGCAGTTACACCTAAAGTGATTTTTCATTTTTTCGTAACTGTCTGATTGCTAGTGATATAAACTTTTTAATTATATTTTATTGCCTGCATGCTGAATGATTTATTGTCGGTAGCTCGTTTTTGATCGTGTATTGGTTAAGCCTTTTAACCAATGCCTAATTACGCTTATCAGTTTCTATTGTAGCTCAATATATTTGGTTGTTATGTTGCACACCAATGGAGTCGGTCATCATTAATCCAAATTAGTGATGAAATAATAATATATTTATAGAACAACATGGTGAGCTAAATGCAATCGGATAATGCAGCTGAATACGATAATGTGCTTGATGATATACAAATCAGTCAGCAGGATACTATCGTACGTGAAAAACTAGACCAGAGAATACGCCCATATTTTCTAATTACAGGGTTTTTATTTGCTTTTTTATTGCTGGAAACATATCGATGGTATATGCAGATACCACCAATGCCTTTTGTTGTATTAGGTTTGTTTATTGCATCAGTAGTTTTTGTAGTATTTCAGCTATCTGACTATAAAGATCATTTTCGTTTTTTACGTCTGGGTAAAAAAGGGGAGCCACGTATTGCTGATGTTATAAAAGCACATAGCAATGAAGCAGGTAGCACGGTGTACAAAAATATTGTGGTTGGTAAAGAAAATATTGATTACGTAATAGCAGGTCAATCAGGAGTTGTGCTAGTTAATGTGTGTGATTGGTGTACTCCATCAAATAACGAGGCCATGATTCATTACGACAATGAACAAATACTATTGAATGGCTATCGACCAGATGCTAACCCTATCGAACCACTTAAAAGTGTAAAACAGTGGATAGAGAATAAATTATACGCAAGCTTGGGCAAACCTATTGATGTTGAATGCCTGGTTGTTTTCCCTGAATGGTTTGTCCGTTCTGCTAGCGATCCCGTTGTAGTCAGGGTGATTAACCCGCGTGAGATGAGAACAATTTTAGAAGAACGTGGAAATGATTTGTCAGATAATGATAAATGCTTATTAAATTATCACATCGCGAAGCTGATTAATAAAAAGAAAACTAGTCAGTATTGATTATCAGTATTTAAGGTATGGGAGATAGACAATTAGTCCTATTCATTCTCCCATACTTTACTCTAATAAGGTGCGCTAGTTGATAGCACCTTGTTCGAAATCTACTTCAACTTCAATATCGCTAGTAAGTCTTGATTGACAGGCTAGTACCATACCACTTTTAAGTTGCTCACCATCAAGCACATAAGAAAAATCATTAAGCGGTTTAATCTTGCCTTTTTTTATTGTTGCACGACAAGAACCGCAACTACCTACGCGACAATCATGGGGCCATTCGATTCCTGCATTTAATGCCGCTTGTAGTAAGTTGATTCCACCTTTTACTTCAAATGTTTGCCCAGTGTTGAGTATGGTTGCCGTATAATCTTTCTTTTTTCCTAGTCCGAACATTATGTAATCTCCAAGCTTAATACTTCCAATGTAGAGCCCTTAACATGAGCAGGGCGGTAAATAAATTCAGTGTATATAGGGTATTGTCTTAGTTGAACTATATAACGTCTATCAAGACAAATAACTTAAGTTTTAATGTTAAATGGTAGATAGCCCGGACACCAAGCTGTGATACCGGTAAAAATTGGGATAATCCCAATCAATCCCCACCAAGAAGACGTTGCGAGACCGATTCCGATAATAAGTAAACCAGCAAAGATTCTGAGCATCCTATCTGTATCACCTACATTACACGCCATAGTTAATAACCTTTTATTTTATAGTGTTGAACGATTGAAAAACAGCATATCTAACATATTACGTATTCTACTATGGCCTTAGACAGTACCATAGCTAAAGTACAGGCAACGTACAGCTTCAAACAATATTACTTAGGGGTCATAGTAATTGCTGAGCTAGTGTACAGTTATTAGTCATGAATTCCACCGCATATTAACCTAAAGATTGCCAAATATCATGAAAGATAATGACGATACCCACGGTCTTGATGGGAAAGAAAATGGAAAAAACGATCACTTAGAGCTTATGAGTACTAAAGAGCAAGGATTTGAATCCATGGTACATGCTTACTCAAAGGACCTTTATCGATATGGATACTGGTTGAGTAAGGATAGTGCCATTGCAGAAGATCTTGTACAGGAAACCTTTCTACGTGCATGGCGTGCAATCGATTCACTTAACGATGCAAAGGCAGCAAAAAGCTGGCTTTTTACAATTTTACGGCGTGAAAATGCTCGTCGCTTTGAGAAAAAAAGTGCACAAGCTGAATTAACCACACTCGATGATGAAATGGTGGAGGTATTTGCTACGGTCGATGATGATTTTGCCAATATGGACAATATGGCGTTACGTGCTGCATTACGCCAAATTCCAGCCTCTTACGCTGAGCCTTTGGTATTGCAAGTTATAGGTGGATATTCATGTGATGAGATTGCCACGATCATAGATGCCAAACCGGGTGCAGTAATGACACGGGTATTTAGAGCCAGGCAAAAGTTGAGGAAGATATTAGAGGAGGATGATTCCTCTTCAAACGCTTCATTAAGGATTGTTAAATAATTATGGATGATAAAGAAATGAATTGTTTAGCTGCAAGAAGAATTATTTCAACCGATATCACGAATAAAAGTAGTGAGTTTATAGAACATGTTGCAAATTGCTCAGCATGTAAATCTTTCTATGAAAAACAGCTTAAATTTAATGCTGTATTAAAGAAAGCTGTAGAAGTGGATGTGCCTGAAGGTTTGGCTGCGCGCATTATGGTTGAACATCAATTGAATCAAAAGAAAGAAAACACCAAAAAGAAATTTAGCTGGAGTGCAATCGCTGCCAGTATTATGTTGGTATTTTCAGTCGCGACAGTTACTACGCTGCAATCACCACCCGCCATTGCAGGTGTAATACTTGAGCATGTGCATGATGAAATGTTTTTGTTAGAGGATAAGAAACACGTCACGTTAGAGAGCCTTAATCAACTACTTAAGCCACATGGCATAAGAGCTGATGAAAATATCGGTCGTGCAACTCATGCTGGTACTTGCATAATTCAAGACAAGCAGGGAGTACATATTGTATTTGCAGGAGAAAATGCACCAGTGACTTTAATTGTGTTCCCTGAACCATTAGACCATTCTAAGAAAGTAAACATCGGTGATGATGTATTTAAAGGTGTGTTAATGAATACTAAAAAAGGGACATTGGCATTGATCTCTGAAGATGAGGTATCTTTAAATAAGTTTGAGGATCAGTTAAAAACATCTTTGATGACTTTCATTTAAATACATAATAGATCCTAGAATAAAAAAGGCGCTTAAATCTAAGCGCCTTTTTTTGTGTTGACAGCATTTGTATAGCTAACTATTTTGGTAATGTTCCATTAAGATTTTAGCTACTTCAGGTCTTGCAAATTCCATAGGTAAATCTTCGCCTTTAGCCAACATTTCACGCACCTTTGTTCCTGAGAGTAGAACAAAATCTTCTTTGCTGTGATCAGGTGCATCGCGCATCATGACTACTTTATCAAGCTTCTTGGAATATGCAGTATGGTCGGCATTAAATATCTCTATCTCCAATGCATCAGCAGGGACTTGGTCATCAAAAATGGTTTGTGCATCAAAAGCGCCATAGTAATCTCCCACGCCAGCGTGATCACGGCCAATAATGAAATGTGTACAACCGCAGTTCTGTCTAAACACTGCATGTAATACTGCTTCTCTAGGACCTGCATATAACATGTCGAAACCATAGCCAGTAATCATTACAGTATTAGGAGGGAAGTAAAGCTCTACCATCTTACGAATTGCGGCATCGCGTACGGGTGCAGGAATATCGCCTGGTTTCAATTTCCCGAGCAACATATGAATTAAAACACCATCGGCATTGGTTGCATCCTTAGCCATCTTGCATAATTCTTCGTGGGCACGGTGCATAGGGTTGCGTGTTTGGAAGGCAACAATTTTATTCCAACCACGCTCTTCAATTTCAGTTCGAATCTGTCCGGCTGTTTTAAATGTGCCAGGAAACTCAGTTGCAAAATAACTGTAATTTAAAACTTCAATAGGGCCAGCAACTACAAAACGACCTAGTGAGGTAAATGTGGCAACGCCAGGGTGGTTTTTGTCAGTTGTGGCATAAACTTTTTCGGTAATTAAATTTAATTCATCCTCAGTTAACTCTTCGATGCTTTCAATAGTTTGAATAGCAATCACAGGGTTTCCATCCACATTAGGGTCGAGTAACGCTATTCTTTTTTGTTCCTTGATTGTTGAAATATCGTCACATAAATTTAATACTGGTGTAGGCCAGAATAAACCACTACTTGTATGCATGTTGTTTGCAACACCTAATGCGTCGGCTTTGTTCATATAACCATTTAAAGGAGTAAAGTAGCCAGCACCAAGCATTACCGCGTTTGCAGCGGTAGCAGAATTAACGAGTAACTTAGGTAATGATTCGGCTTCTTTTAGTAAGGCGGCACGTTGCTCATCATTGTCTACATAAAGTGGGGTGAGTTGATCACTTCCATGCGGTTTTATCATTGCTTGCTCCTCGGTTTATATTTTATGCCGTCATTATTATTTTTTATCTAAGTTTGATACCTGAATAAAGGCCATCAAATAATCCGGGGAATAGTATCATTAAGATAATGATGAGCAAACATTACCAAAGGTGATTTGCCGCATTCGGCGATGAGTCCGAAAGCTTTAATATTCGCAACTTAATTGTGAGTTTGAGCTTATGGCCACTATCAGGAGAGGTTTTACTAATTTGCTCTGCTAAAGCTGGAGTAACTCCACATATACAGAGGCTTCCATAGAACAAGGGTTAGCTCTTAAAAAAATGAACGTTTTATTAAAATTATATGTAGCTATCAATGATTAACTTGTATGGCATAACTAACACACAGAAATATAGTGTTATTTATTTTGTTATTGACAGAGATTTTTTTTAAAGTGCTCTATGTGTCTCAAATCTAAATAAAAATTGTTAATTGTGTCACATCGTATTGCAAGGTGGCATGCTAGTCTAAAACTCTACATTAGCGCAGTGAAAGTAGAGGGAAATTTACTATGTTGTTGACGATCGCAGTTGTCGTTGCTTGGTTTGCAGGTTTACTTATTATGTTCAATGGATTTGAACGCTCTCAAGAGCTGAAGTCCGGTGCGCTAATTGTTGATCACGAAAAACGCAACAAGCTAACATTTGGCTTAGGTATTTACTTAGTAGTCAGTTTGGGACTACTAGTAATTTTTGTTACTACCACTGCGTAATTTTATCACGACTATATTTAAACACTGCACATAATTTTGTCTACGCGGGCACAAAACGCAGTACCACTCCGTTGTTACACCAGCGCTCCCCCCTTGGTAATGGTCCGTCCATAAATAAATGTCCATGATGGCCTTCGCAACGTGCGCATTTGTATGCTCTCTGAGGAGGAATCGCTGTTAGGTCAGTATAAGTTACTAAGTGACCACGGATATGATCTGTGAAGCTTGGCCAGCCAGTATTACTTTCATATTTCATTTCTGAAGTAAACAAATCTAACTCACAACCCTGACAAACATAAGTACCCATACGCCATTCCTGATTTAGTGCGCTTGAGCGGCGTACTTCTGTTTTACCTTTTCTGAGGACATAGTATGCGTCTTCACTAAGCCGCTGTTTCCATTCAGCATCGCTAAGTATTAGTTTTTTAACATCCTCAGATGCGGTATAAAGTTGCCTACTTTTACCTGATAAGACTTGTAAATAGACAAAACCAGTAAAACCTAGACAGGCAAGTAAAAAATTTCTGCGTGACTTAGTCATAGTTTAGGCATTTGATAGCTCGTGGCTAGGCTATAGCGCTTGGCTGACAGCCTATTTAGTATAGACTCTTAAGACTATAATAGATGCAAATAATTCACTTTATAAGTTACTAATATGTCTTCCAGTGCTAGTGATGTTAAGCAATATTTTTTGCAACTCAACCGTGCTTTGACTGGCGGTTTGATAGCAATCTTGATTATTGCTTCTTTGATTTTTTGGTATACCGGAACGCTAACATTACAAAATTCATCTTCCTTGATCGGTGCTGGATTCATGTTACTTGCGGTCGTTTTTTACCAGTTACCTTATATTAGCTTTGTGCTCACGCGCAGACATTTCTCCGGTGAGGACAGAAAAGGTATTGAGATTCTTGATTCGGAGTGGAAAACATTCAAAAAGTGGCTAGACGCCTGAGTACTGAATTTATGTTTTTGGCATGCCGGCCCTGGTCAGACCGCATAGTCTTGTTTATGGGAATATTGTCGGAATGTCGACGCTGGTGTGAGACGCTTATAGTAACCTTCAGCAAGGTGTGGAAAAAATATCTATATTTTTTAAGGTGATGGAAGAAAATATGAAATACCCACGTAGTCCTCGTGAACCTCTTGATGGTGAAGTGATTATAAAACGCCCAGGCAAGCCTGCACTCAAATCTAAGCAGGGTAATGTCAGTGAGGGTGGATTATTTGTGGAGCTACCCAAGCATGACTTGCAAAAAGGGCGCCGAGTAGAGGTCATTCTAGTGCGTGAGAACGGCACCGTGCGCGATATGCAAAGAATGTCTGGTATTGTGATCAGAATTGACGCTGACGGCGTGGCAATGGTGACCTATCGGGCTGATCAATTACGCCGCAACGAAAATGACTTAAATAGCAGCGCAGGAATACCGGTTCAGTCATTTGAAACACTATAAACGGTTGATTTCAACCGATGACGTGTACAGTAAATTCTTAGCTGATCACTATAATAATTACTGTAGTTTCTCTCCTTCTGAAGCTGACCCGTAGTAATTTATTACTGCGGGTTTTTTTATGCCCGTAATAAAAATGGCTGATTGTTTACCTCATGTTTATAGGTGAGCAATCTAGTGCTTGTTCCTTCTGCTTACAAGTGATTGAATGCACACTAAATTATCTAAGGTCTCAGTACATATGAAAGGTTTGTTATTAGTAGCCCATGGCAGTCGTCGTGCACAATCAAATCAAGAAGTTGCTTTGGTGACGGAAGCCTTGAAAACACGCGTGCATGATCAATACGCGCATACTACCCACGCTTTTCTCGAATTAGCTGAGCCTTCCATTCCACAAGGTATCGATGCACTTATTAATCAGAGTGTGACGGACATAACTATCTTGCCTTATTTTCTTTCTGCTGGTCGTCATGTGCATGAAGATGTGCCTGAGATTGTGCAAGCTAAACAAAAACTCCATCCTGAGGTACAAATAACTATTGCGCCTTATCTTGGTGAA
>JANQKJ010000215.1 GCA_028281205.1 Gammaproteobacteria bacterium | reverse complement strand
GACAAAATTGAACCCAACACTAATGAACGCTTTCCAGTGGCTATTGCCCGCGGACAGGCATTGATAGTAGATCGACAAATTGATGAAGCCGTCAAAATCCTACAGGAACTGGATGATTTATATCCACGAAATGAAGCAGTAATTTTTTATCTAGCCACGGCATTACTGGAAAATAAAAACCCTAAGCTGGCTCTGGATAAATTAGATACACTGCCTAACAATATTACCGGAAACCCAGCGATTGAACGCTTGAGAGCAAACGCCGCTAACAAGGCAGGTCAACCCTGGCGTAGCCATGAAGCATTGGCAAATTATGACTTAATGCACGCAAGATTAACCACTGCTATGGAACATTTGCTCATTGCTGAGCGTCAAAGTGGTATTGATCAACACAGCAAAGCTAGAATTCAGGCAAAAAAAGATCAATTGATAGAGTTTCAGAAGAAACAAAAATAGAACTGTGCTTAGCAAAATGGTGCGGATACGTATAAAATACGCTCCGCTAAGTTAGCGATAGACCACACAAAAAATACGGAAAACTATGAAGATATCAAGACGACACGCAATTAAAATCGGCTCTTTAGGCGCCATATTTACTTCACTTTCAGGATTTGCAAAAAGCGTACTTGCGGAGTGGCCAGCCGCTTCTTTTGATACCACAGTATATGATGAAGCTTATGCAATCGTAACAGGTGGTGTTGAACCGCAAGAAGGTAGCATTAAGATAGATGCACCTGAAATCGCAAGTAACGGAGCAACTGTGCCAATTACCATATCAACTGACATGGAAAATGTGAAAACCATTAGCGTGTTAGTTGATAAAAATCCACGTCCTTATATTTCTACTTTCTTTATCAATGAACACATTGAAGCATCAATTGCTACACGCGTTAAGATGCGTGAAACATCAAATATTGTTGCTATCGTAGAAACGGCTGAAGGTAAATTCATCGCTAAACAATCAGTCAAGGTCACCGCAGGCGGCTGCGCATAACTTGAAACATAAGGAATAGACATGGAAAAGAAAGTAAAGATTAGAGCCAGCCTAAAAGATGGTGTCACTACTGTAAAAGCACTAATGACACATCCTATGGAAACCGGTGCACGCAAAGATAAAGACACAGGAGAATTAGTTCCTGCTGAATTCATCCAGGAAGTTATCGTTATGCACAACGATACAGTTGTACTAAACGCTAATTGGGGAACCGGGATTTCTAAAAACCCTTACCTATCATTCAAGATTAAAGGTGGCGCTGCTGGTGATACCATTAAACTTGAATGGAAAGATAATTTGGGTGCTACAGGTTCAGGCGAAACTCAAATCAAACAAAAATAAAATGAGTTAAATTTTTTGTTGCTCGGCTTATGACTTTGATTTCTTAGGTCGAGCAACTACCAAACCGCCTAACAATGCACTTATAAATAAAGGTAACGCTGCGGGCACCGGCACCGGGTTCGCACCTTCATTAAAACGAACTGCTCCTAACAAGAAATCATATTCAAGAACATCTTGACTTGAATTAACAAAATCATAACCGTCAGCAACAATTTCTACACCTGTGATTAGAGCTCCCATAGCAGCTCCCATCAAGGTATTTGAATCTAATCCAAAATTAATTACATCATCACCATCAGAAAAAATCGCACTTAAGTTTTCAGTAACAGGTGACGCCACCCCGTCGAGAAAATAACTCACAGTATAGTCAATTGATATACCTGGACCATCAAGGTCAAGTGTATTTAATCCATGAACAAACGAACCTTGCACACTTGTAATAAGCTCTGATTGAGCGATATTAATAGCTAAAAGATTTTCGTAGCCAGTTGTAATTATTGATGTTGAAGGTGAAAAAGCTGTCCCGTAGTAAACTGAGCCGCCATCACCCACAATTGGGTCGCCAACACTATTAGTAGGATTCTCAAGCAGTATGCCAGAAGAGAAAGTAATACCCCCATTACCAAAAAACCGATTGATTAATCTAAAAGTAGAATTTGCTGTATCGTAATCAGGCTGTGCTACGAAGGTACTTGGTATATCAAATGCATCGCCAAAATTTTCAAAATCAACAACAAATGCATGCACAGCATTTAAGCTGAATGAAAACAACACTATAGTTGCGCTTAAAATTTTGCGAATATTTTTCATGATTAAGCTTTGCTTCCTAAAAGTCATTTAGCTTTGTTTTATGGATTATGATTATGTGAAAGCGTTAACACAAATGATTTTTACATGTGATGAAGTAACAAATTATAGAGACAGGCGGCAAAAAGAGTTTGTCATTACGTTACTAATGATTCTTCAGGTTTAGCATTAACTTGTGGTGTAGTTACTAAAAACACTCTAGACCAACGCAAACACAATGAACCCGCAATAGTGGCCCCAATTATTGCGCCAATAACGTCAGTAATATCAGGGTATCTACCCACTATCCATCCTTGCGCATACTCCAAACTATAAGCCATCAAGCCAACAATAATAACTATAATCAAGAACGCACTGCGCTTAGATGAAATCGCATACTGTAATACAAATCCTAGAGGTATATATGTAATTAGCACTTCTAAAAAATTAGCAATTGCGGTGAATGTCGAAGCGTTGTAATAAGGTAGAAACGGGGTCATACCCATTGAGACATGTTCCATGCGCACTTCAAAAGGTGCCAGTGTTTGCACAGCCGCAGTAATCAAAGTTAATACAATTATAGGTATGATCCATACAATAGAAGAGATTTTTTTAGGTACTAATAAAATAAATAAACCTCCTGCCACACAACTTACAAGCACTACAAATAAATCCTGCACAGTTGGCGTCCTGGAAATTACAATAAATTGAGCTAACTCTAAACAAACACCAATACTTGCGCTTAATAGTATAGCTGCAATTGGCCACAAACTATTATTAACACTTCGCAACCATAAAGAGGTAATAACAGTAAAAAGAAAAAAGCGGAACCCAACAACTAACTCATCTGTTAATTGCCATGACAAACCCATCCCCTGATCAAGTGCATCTTTCACCCCCGACCAGACCGTGCTCAAATCAAGAGTAAAATTAAACGGCTGCAAACTACTAGCCGCAACCACCATAAATGCCAAGACAAACAAATAATAAAACTTATTATTGAATACTTGCCTGAATGACTGTGACTTCATCATTAAAAGAAACATGCCAAACATAATAAATGCTGTAACTGCTCCCACACCTGCACCAATAGTGTTAGAGGCTAAATCTGTCACTGAAGTGTTTCTATCGCGGGTTAGCAACTGGAGTATTTCTACATTTAGACTGATAATAAATCCAAAGAAGGTAACCAAAAATACAGCAAAAAATTTATTTCTGGCAAACGACAAAACACCTAAAAAACCAAACGGAATAAAAAATAAAATATTCTGCACAATATCCGGAATTGAATGTCGTGAGCCATCAGAATCTACAAATGGCGCCCAGTTAAAATTTTCTATGCGTTGAATAACTCTCTCATTACTAAAAGTAAAGTCAAAAGGAATAAGC
>JANQKJ010000198.1 GCA_028281205.1 Gammaproteobacteria bacterium | reverse complement strand
AGCACGCCTATTACACCAATACGAATACTATTCATTAATATAGTAATCGGCAGAGTTGATGCGACAACAACGCATTTTTTCCAAAAACTATCTTGATAGAAATATGCCGCTATGACACCTAAAGTCACCAGAGGAAATAAATAACGCAGACCATTACAAGCCTCTACTACTTGTAATTTATAATTTCCTAGGTCAATTACATTACCCTCAAGGTAAACACTGATTCCAAACAGGCGAATAACTTCTACACCAATAATTGACGATATAAGTTGCAAGTAAGAAGATAAATTACTATAAATAAAATTAGGTAAAGGAATTGTAAAAAATAACAATGCAACTGGCACAAAATAGAAACTCATGTGCTTAATACCAGAAAACGATAACACCAAGCCAAATATGACTACAAGTAACGCATACTTAATAATGACATACAAAGTACTCATTTCACCTAGCAGCCAGAAAAACAAGCCCATAATGACAATTAAAGTACCAAGCCACGAGCCAGGAAATTTTTCTTTAATTATGAAATTATTTTTTTGCCAGATAATGAAAAGAGAAATAACTGGAATCAGGTAAGCATGGCTATACTCTGGCGTATCCCATTTTTGTACTGCATGTATGATTCCATCTTCAAAAAGAAAATATAAAAAAGCAAATGCAGCTGCCAGCAGAACAAAATACGTTACTGAGAACTTGTATGCTTCTTGTTGTATATTATTATTGCTTTGAGTTTGTATTGACATCGACACTAAAATAGTTTCTAAAGAATTCCTATAGCACCACTATTCTTTTTATCAATTGCGACCGCCATGACTGTCTTCCAATCAACAATTTCCAGCCCATCAGCAAATGCATAAATAAGTGACAAATCACAAAACGTATTAGCCACCCGTGGTACACCTTTACTAAAATTAAATATCATCCTTATCGCTTTTTCAGTAAATAGCATTCGTTTAGCACCAGCAGTTTTCAAACGGTATTTAATATATTCCGATAACTGTTCCAAGTTTAGTGGTTGTAGATGAAAATCAGATGATATGCGCTGGGCAAATTGCTTTAATTCAGGCAGTTTCAAGGTTTCACGGATTTCTGGCTGACCACATAAAATAATCTGAAATATATGGTCTTTTTCAGAGTTGATATTGGAGATAACCCTCAGTTCTTCAAGCATTTTTGGGCTTAAATTTTGTGCTTCATCTACGATTAGAATCGTATTTTTCCCCCGGCTATATTGCTCAAGTAAAAACGCTTCAAATGTGTGGTATTTTTCTATATTCGACTTATTTTTATAATCTAAATCAAAAGAAAGTAAAACGAGATCAATGAGATCACCAAATGATTCATGGGTGTTGCTTACTAGCCCAACTATGTAGTGTTTATCAAGATTGTTTAATAAATAACGAATTAGGGTTGTCTTTCCACAACCAACATCACCACTAATAAGTGTAAAACCTGATTCATTTTGTATACCATACTCAAGCATAGTTAAGGCGAGTCGATGGCCTTTGGTAAAATATAAGAAGCTTGGATCGGGAGATAAGTTAAATGGTTTCTGAGTCAAACCAAAATGATCGTTATACATATACGCCAGCCAAGCTAATCAGATTAGTAATAACCTAATGTTGCCGGTTCTAAAGAATCATTAATCACTACTCCAGCAATATTGACCCCCTCTAACATCTCGAGTGCACGTTGGATATCTTGTTTACTTGTTCTACCTTCTCTTACCACCAATAAGACTGCATCGATATGTGGCAAAAATGAAATTGCATCATCACTGACTAAAATAGGAGGTAAATCAGCAACTACAATAGAGTTTTCAAGTAATGCATTAGCCTCATTTATTAGTGTTTCACCGCGCGAGGTAGATAAGTACTCAGAAGAATCATGTAAAGGGCGTATAGAAGGAGCGATAATTAAACCTTCCATATCAGGCGAAACTAATATATCTGATAGAGGCTGCTCATGTTCAAAATAATCTTCTAAACCATAATCAGGCTCATAGCCATAGCATGAATACACCGAAGGTGTTAGTAAATCTAGGTCAAGTAAAACCGCATTGTTCTTATGGCTGTTTCCAATGCTGATTGCTAAATTTATTGCTACGGTAGTTTTACCATCATCCTTAGTTGGGCTTAACACCGCAATCGATGACCAGTGATTCTCCTGCATAATATGCATCAAGCGGGTTCTAAGAACTTTATAAGGCTGAACAATCTCCGCACGACTTGCGCTGTTTAAGATTCTGTTTTTTTCCAGAGTCAATGCATCAGGAGTGAATTTAGGTACAGAATAATGATGGACATACCTTACCTCCATTTTGGGCACATGCTCATGGATATCAGCAGCCTGCTGATCATTACCACTTCTTTTACTGCGCGCAATATCAAGCGCTTTTGTTATTTTATCCATAATATAATAGTTATATTTTTCTCAGGACTTTATAAAAAAGCACATCCAACGGCAGGTAAAAAATATGTATTAATGTAAGTCCTGCAATGATTGCTGCAATTATGCCTATAGCAAATAAAATCTTAGTATTCTTGTTTTTTGAGACTTCTTCTATTGTGTACATCGTTGGCAGTACCGCGAGCGGCATATAGCCCGTCAACTGTAGTACTGTAGAACGATCATAAATTGCATCATCTAAGCTTTCTCTTAACATCACAATACCTAAGGCAGCAATACCACTGAGTATTATTCCAAGTATCAGTATTGCAGGTCGATTGGGGCTGATTGGCTGCTCTGGCAGCAAAGGAGGTTCAATAATTGTAAAACGCTCACTCTGTTTGCCTAATTCCAGCGATTCACCAATTCTTGCTTCTTGCAATTTTGCTTTGACATCAATAAATTTAGCACGTGCATTATCATAGTCTCTTATTAAAGCACGATATACCCGTTCCACCTCTGGTGACTCAATTAGTCTCTGCTCAAGCATACGAATCTTAGATTGCAAAGATGACCGCGTCACTTTCAAACTACTTATTTCTGACTTGGCTGCATCTAGCTGTGTCAATAACTGTGTGTATGCTGGATTGGATATTTCACCGATATCAGCTCTGGAAATTGAATTACTTACACTGGAAGACAAACTTGCCTCAATAGACTGAACTGATTTTTTAAGTGCTTTTACATCCGGATGATTACTGGAATATTTTAGCTCTGCCTCTTCAAGTTGTTGCCTGAGAAGCTGCAATTCAGTACGCATTTCTTTTAAGCCATCACCAGAATTGTTATTACCATCTTTTTCCAATGCAGCAATTTCTCTTTTAATACGCAAGATATCTGGATGTTCAGGTGCATATATTCCTGATAATTGTGCCAACTCAATTCTGAGAATCTTTAAGCGATCTCCCGATCCCAGTAACCGCTCTCCCTGCTGACTATAGAGCGCCTGGTTGGGATCCATTTGTGCCAATTCAGATTCAAGATAAATTTTACGCTCTTTAAGAGAACGCAGTTGCTGGTCTATTTGTTTAATTTCCTGGTCAGTGCGATCCATTAAATTTAAATTCATTGACACAAGCTCAGGTAATTTTTCCACATTACCAGTTTTAAATTCAGCTAACTCTTCTTCGAGGTCACTAATTTGACTCTCTAATTTACTCGCTTCATCTTCTAAAAATTTTGTTGCATCTTGTGCTTTTTGAGTACGTTCTTTTATATTTTCATTTAAAAACAGACCAGTGATCTCATTAGCGACCTTATGTGCAAGTGTAGGAGATTCATGCTCATATGACACTTTGAATGCAATAGTTGCTTGCACCGGACGCCCACTACGAGGATCAATCACATCAGCACTAATAAAATCTAAAGAGATAGCATCTCGAATCTCCTCTAACACGACTTCTCGTGGTTCTTTTTCGAGCAAGTCCTGATATAGATTAAACTTATCAATAATCTGGAATAAATTTGTTGATGTCATTACGCGTTGCTGGATCACTTGTAAGCGCTGATCTGCAAAGGTCGTAATTGTTGAGCGAACAAAATCTTGAGGTATTTCCTGTTGCTCAATTAATATTGTACCAGCAGATTGATATTTTGCTGGCAGAAAAAATGCTAATAGTATAGTGAGCACTATTAATATAGCCGCAGTAATAATTGCTGCGGTTTTACGCCGCTTTAGAGCTCTAATCCAGTCAGCAAGACTTTTCTCTGACTCTAGCGACTCATCAAATTCAGGGTTAATAGTATTCATCAGGTACTAAAGTCGCTTATTGTCACCATTGTATCGAACACCAATTAACACAGCACTTGAATCTGCATCGTCAGTGCCAGAAGTACTATCTATTTCCTGGTCACGATAACGTGCTAAGCCAGTAAGGTACCAGTTGCGCGTTAAACGATAGTCAGCACCTAATGAAACAGTCCAGTACTCACGATCAGCATCTAGGCTATTATTTACTGCTTCATCTTCAAACCAATCGAGGTCAATTTGGCTATTCAAACGATCACTAATCGCTCTTCTATAAGCAAGATTAACCTCTGTTCTCTCATTGACATCACCATCCGCACTGGGCTCAAGAGTGTTAGTCAAATCAAAACTAAAGGTAGACAATTCAGACTCCCTAGTTGCACCGAGCTCATATGAAGCACCCGTATCGTCATCTCTTACGATATTACCACCAGGGGCATTTTTAAAATTAGACTTACGATAACCAGCACCAATATACCCTTTCCAC
>JANQKJ010000128.1 GCA_028281205.1 Gammaproteobacteria bacterium | reverse complement strand
GAAGCACCGGGTGCGGATGAAGATCGCCAAGGTGAGCCGTTTGTAGGGCGCGCCGGACAGTTGTTGACTCAAATGTTGCGTGCTATTGGGTTGGCCAGAGAGGAAGTATTCATTGCCAATATACTTAAATGTCGGCCGCCTAATAATCGTGACCCTAAAGTAGATGAAGTTGCAGCATGCCAGACATACTTACACCGTCAGATTGAATTACTGGAACCCAAGATTGTTCTAGCTCTGGGACGAATAGCTGCACAATCATTGTTGAATAGTGATAAACCTATCGGCAAAATGCGTGGCAAGCTATATCATCTGGAGAAAGATAATATTCCTCTAGTAGTGACATATCATCCTGCTTATTTATTGCGTAGTCCCAAAGAGAAGCGCAAAGTATGGGAAGATTTAAAATTTGCGCGCCAACAAGTCGTATCTTAAAAGAAACTTAATTTTAAAAGAAGATTAATTTATGAGTGCTGTTATTGAATCACCTGAGCTAGCATACCGTTCAATGCAGCTAAGTGATTTAGATGCTGTGATGGAAGTAGAGCAGCGCGCGTATCCGTTCCCATGGAGTCGAACAATTTTTCAGGATTGCATTAAAGCAGGTTATCACTGTTGGGTGGCAGAGCAACAAGGAAAGTTTGTTGGATATGCGATATTTATCAATGCGGTTGAAGAATGCCATCTGTTGAACTTGTGTATAGATCCTGAATTACAAGGCCGTGGATATGGTAGGCAGTTACTACATCATGTACTAGAGAATGCCAAAGAATATAATGCTTTATGTATTTTTCTAGAAGTGCGTCCTTCCAATGCTTATGCAATTCAGCTTTATGAATCTGAGGGCTTTAACGAAGTCGGCGTCAGAAAACAATACTACCCTACCAATCATGGCAGAGAAGATGCTGTAATTTATGCTAAAGAGATTTAATTGCAGACATTAGTCATATAAACCAAGTTAATCATAATTTAATTGATGAGTGATCACTTAGTACAAACTAGGCGGCGAAGAACTTTTGCCATTATTTCGCATCCTGATGCAGGTAAAACTACCATTACAGAAAAACTCTTACTTTACGGAGGGGCGATTCAACAAGCTGGCACAGTAAAAGGACGTAAAGCCGCGCGTCATGCTACATCTGATTGGATGGCATTAGAGCAGCAGCGTGGTATATCGGTTACCAGTTCGGTGATGCAATTTATTTACAATGATTGCGTTGTCAATTTACTCGATACTCCTGGTCACGAGGATTTTTCAGAAGATACTTATCGTACCTTAACAGCAGTCGACTCAGCTTTGATGGTGATTGACTGCGCTAAAGGGGTTGAGGATCGCACCATTAAATTAATGGAGGTGTGTCGTTTGCGTGATACAGCCATTGTCACTTTCATTAATAAGCTGGATAGGGAAGGGCGTGAACCAATCGAATTAATGGATGAGGTAGAGTCGGTATTAAATATTAAATGTACACCGGTGACCTGGCCAATCGGAATGGGGAAGTCTCTAAAAGGTGTATATCACTTATTGAATAATTCAGTACATTTGTTTGGTGCTACACATGGTGGCAAGAAATTGGATGGTGAAGTCATAGAAGGTTTAGATAATCCCCGTCTAGATGAAATACTGGGTGATATGGCCAATGACTTACGGGAAGAAATTGAATTAGTCGTTGGTGCTAGCTATGAGTATGACCATGAAGAGTTTTTAGCAGGTAAATTAACGCCAGTTTTCTTTGGTTCGGCAATTAACAACTTTGGCGTACAAGAATTGTTGGATAAATTTGTTGAAGTGGCACCACCGCCACAGCCTCGCGAAAGTTTAGAGCGTAGCGTGAGTGCTGATGAAGAAAGTTTTTCTGGTTTTGTATTTAAAATCCAGGCCAATATGGATCCAAATCATCGTGACCGAATTGCGTTTATGCGTATATGTTCCGGCAGCTTTGAAAAAGGCATTAAATTGCGCCATGTACGCTTGCAAAGAGATGTCAAAATTCCTGATGCCTTGACTTTCTTTTCTTCAGAGCGTGGACATGTAGAGAAAGCATATCCTGGAGATATTATTGGCTTGCATAATCATGGCACTATTAGAATTGGTGATACATTCTCACAGAAAGAAGAATTAGTGTTTACTGGTATTCCTAATTTTGCACCCGAGTTATTTAGGCGGGCACAATTAAAAGATCCTTTGAAAACTAAAGCTTTGTTGAAAGGTTTAATGCAATTATGTGAAGAGGGTGCTACGCAACTATTTAGGCCATTAAATAACAATGATCTGATCCTTGGTGCAGTGGGAGTGTTGCAGTTTGATGTAGTAGCGCACCGCTTAAAAGATGAATATAACGTCGACTGCCAGTTCGAGGCGGTAAATGTCTACACTGCCCGCTGGTTACAAGCGCAGGATGAGCAGGAGTTGGAAAAATTGAAACAAAAATCTTCTACAGGTGTCGCGTTAGATCATGCAGGTGAGTTAGTGTATATGGCTTCTTCGCGCGTGAATTTAGATATGGCAATAGAGAAATGGTCAAACATTGAATTCAAAAATACCCGTGAGCAAGTTTATAACTAAATTGATAATCGTTTGGATAAAGTGTAATGCCAAAAGCGAATGAATTAAAACGTGGTATGTATGTAGAAATCGATAGCATGCCCTATGTAGTCAAACAAGTTGAAGCCAAAAGCCCATCATCACGTGGAGCATCAACTTTATATAAAGTACGATTTAATAATCTTAAAACTGGTCAAAAGCTGGATGAGTCGTATAAAAGTGATGATCTATTAAAAGAAGCAGACTTTAATCGTGTTGCGATTCAATATTCGTATAAGGATGGTGATAACTATATTTTTATGAATATGGAGGATTTTTCCCAATATGAAGTGAATAGAAACGATATTCAGGAATACATTGGATATCTCTATGAAGGTTTAGAAGGGTTAGCAGCACTTATCATGGATAATGAGTTGGTTAGTATTGAGCTACCGCAGTCGGTGGATATGGAAATTATTGAAACTTCACCTGCAATTAAAGGCGCAACAGCAAGCAGTATTAGTAAACCAGCAACACTGAGGACTGGTAAAATTATTCAGGTGCCAGAATATCTGGTAACGGGTGAGATTGTGAAAGTTAATACGGAAACAGGAAAGTTTATCTCGCGTGCTTAAAGATGAGATGGCGGAAATACCATAAATTGATATCTCCGCCCAATAAAAATTTATTTCTTTAATAAATCGCGAATTTCTGTCAAAAGTTTTTCTTCAGTACTTGGCTCAGGTGGTGCTGCAGGTGCTTCCTCTTCCTTTTTCTTTAAGCTATTC
>JANQKJ010000131.1 GCA_028281205.1 Gammaproteobacteria bacterium | reverse complement strand
GTCGCCACCATCACCACCAAGTAAGTGATTTACACCATTCTGTTTAGCGAACTTTGCTGCAGCGAATGTAGGTACAACTGAAGAGTTACCAAAAGGCTCTTCATATATTTTGGGTATTTCATTAAATAAATTCAGGACATCATCAAAATTTACATAGTACTTATAATGTTTATTGTTAAATTTTTTGACGGCAATATCTGCGTATTCCATTTCATCATAACCCTGCTCCTCAAAGCCAATTGAGAATACTGGAGCATCTTTAGGATGGTATTTTTTCAATAAGCCCGCAAGGGTAGAGCTGTCGGTGCCGCCGCTAAGAAAAGCGCCGGTATGTTCGTCACTAGATAGCTCTGACATAGTGCTGTCCATTGATGCGCGCACATCAGATTGCATCTGCTCAATGGAGCCAGTGAGTTTTTCGCTGAAATCAGGTTGCCAAAATGCATCTTTAGATATGGAACCATTTTTATAAATTAAAACCTCTGCAGGTTTTAGCTTGTAAATATCATGAAAAATTGTGTCAGGACTTGGGATGCAGTGAAAATAAAAATAATTATAGATTGACTGTGGCTTAATATTTTTAGGGATATTAGGCAGACTCGACAGGGTTGTTAGTGAATTGCTAAATAATAATTGTCCATTCAAGTTCGTATAATGCATTTGCTCAATGCCCATACGGTCAATAGCTAACAAGGTTAAGTGATTTCTTGAGTCAAATAAAATGATAGAGAAGCATCCATTTAATTCTCTTAGGAAAAGGTATCCATGCTGCCGGTAGGACTCTATTAGCTGATTTAAATGATGTTCGGAATTAATGGGTACGTAATTGCCTTGGCTTGGGTCGTAAATGCTGGGTCGCCCACATATGAGCAGTGATACGTCATTGTTTTGGTGATGCTTAATGAGTTCGCTGGATTGTGTCCATGTTGCAGTATGTAACCATTGGTCTTTTCTAGCGCGTAATTTTGCAATGTTAGGACCTTCGCTATGGTCGAGTAATGATGAGTCTAAGTCAGCATCATCGACTGTCCAGCCGCTGGTGATAAAATTTTTCATTATTGGGAGGAACTAAGCACTATTTGAATTGAATTAAGCATGGTAGAGCAAGTGCTCAATAATAAATGTGTTTTATATAAAATCTTGATAGGTGTGGCTATTTTTGGGTCAATTTCATGAAGTGTGACACGTTATTAAAATACATGCTTCTGCGTTTGATACATTTTCGTGCATAAGCTAAATCGCACTTTTGTTTTACTATTTTAGGATTTATCTGGCGCTATTTTTGCTGATTTTTTGACGGAATTCACGCTATAAATGCCTAATGCAGAACATATGTCGATGAATGGGTGCGGGCTACAATTTACAATTTAGTTGTCACACTATACTTGAGGTTAGGCAATGAAGGAAAAGAAACTATTCGGGCTGTTGGTTTTGCTGGGTATATTTATTAATACCAGTGTTAATGCAGAGGAGACTTATGGCTATGGTGTGCCAGCACCTGCACCTCTCCCTTACCATTGTGGAGATTTAGGAGTTGGACCTGGTGGTTACGGTCCTTTTGACTATACTAATTATGATGATTACACAACTAAATTAGCCATAGTGGAAAGTGCGCACTTTACGCATGAAGTGGAAGCATTAATCGCAGGTAAAAGTTCTTTTTTGATTGGTGACTTGGATTATACTTTGCGTGTATTTCCTAATCACCATCGTGCACTGGCGTCAGTATCCAGATACGAGTTTCAAGTGGAAGCCGCAGCTGAAAAACTAGAAAAGCATATCCCTCTAGAGTGCTATTTTCAAAATGCCGTCATTTTTAAGCCAAATGATGGTGTCGTGCGTTTGATCTATGGTACCTACATGCATAAAAAAGGTATTGTTGAACGACGTAAGGAGTTTCTTGAGCAGGCACAAATACAGTATAGTTACGCTCTTCAGCTTATGCCTCAGTCTGCGGAAGCACATTACAATCTTGGTTTGTTCTATTACGATACAAACAAGATGAATCTTGCTGTAATGCATGGACATAAAGCTTATGCGCTAGGTTTTCCTCTCCAGGGGTTAAAAGATAAGTTGAAAAAGAAAGGTGTGTGGGATAAAACTGTCTCTCAGAACTAAGTATTTGATACAAAGTTATCTTTAACTAAAGCAAAAATTTATCATGGTTGAATTAGAAACAGTGCTCGACGTGCTGGCCGAGTCGTTAGACGGTGCTGCACAAATCCATCAAATGACTGAGGAAGCTCCGCTATTAGGTGCTATACCAGAGTTAGATTCAATGGCTATAGTGGGAATTATTACCTCTATAGAAGAGCGTTTTGGTATTGTATTTGATGATGATGAGCTAGATGCTGAAGTGTTTGAAACGGTAGGGACGTTGCGCGATCAGATCGTTGCTAAAATGGAAAACTAAATTTGTACACTACTGAATATCAGTACATACAAGCCAGTCAAAAATCACAAATTTTTTTAGCCCGTTATTTACCTGCTGGCCATGAAGCCAGTCCGGATAAGGTAAAGGCTGTCATCCTTGTTCCTCCATTTGCCGAGGAAATGAATCGTTCAAAAAGAATGTATGTGCTGTGCGCGCGCTTACTCGCCAATGCTGGTATTCACGTTATTTGCTTTGATTATTCGGGTACTGGAGATAGCTCAGGAGAGTGGGGACAATTCAGTTATCAAGACTGGATTAATGATCTAAAGGCTGTGTATGAGTATGCGCTAAAGACAACTGCTGATGTGGATTTCATTGCACTTAGGTTTGGCGCTTTATTACTAACAGATGCGATACTTGGTAAATTTGTCAATGCTAATAAATGCATATTTTGGGATCCGCTAGAAAGTGGTGAAGTATTAACACGCCAGTTAGTGAGAATGAAGATTGCAGCTGCAATGGCTGATAATTCTAAAAAAATTAGCAGCCAAGAAGTCATGCAGTCTATCCGTGATGCAGGCTATTTAGAGTCTGCTGGCTATCATATAACTCAGGCTATGTTTGATGAAATTAGCACAAAGAAACTGGCTGATAACATTTCCAATCTGCTTGCAGTGGTCAGTGTTCATTGGATGACATCAGGTAAATTTAAAGTAGGTGAAAATAAATGGTTGGCTAATAGTTTTAAGTCAGATGATTTAAACTCTGAGCTTGCTGAGAAATCAATAAGTATGCATCCGGTGAATGATGTCAAATTCTGGATGCAGCAAGAAGTGACTATCTCTCCCAAATTACTCCAGCTAACAAAACAGGTGTGTGTAAATGACTAATAGTTTTCTAGATACGCCGGTTAAATTTGAATGCAGTGGTAATTTGTTACATGGAATTTTATCCAAGCCTGAAACATCATATGATACTGCAGTAATTATAGTTGTAGGTGGCCCGCAGTTTCGTGTCGGTAGTCATCGCCAGTTTGTGTTGCTGGCAAGGCATTTGGCAAGCCAGGGTGTGTTGGTGCTTAGATTTGATTATACAGGGATGGGTTATAGCGAGGGTCACCCAAAAAAATTCTATGAAATTGATCATGATATACATGCTGCAATTGATTTTGTGAATACGAATTTCCCGCAAGTGAAAAATACTCACTTGTGGGGCTTGTGTGATGCAGCTTCAGCTATCGCATTTACTGCATATACCGATTCAAGAATTGATGGAATAATTATTTCCAACCCTTGGGTACGTAGTGATGCATCTCATTCTGAAGTAATATTAAAAAATTACTATCGAGATAGGATTTTTAGTTGGGATGTGTGGAGAGAATTACTTGTTTCGCCAAGTAAAATTTTTAATGCAGTAATTTCTTTAGCTGGTGTATGCGCGAAGGTGTTGGTTAATATTTTTTATCCTAAATCTTCCAAACAAAAATCCGTTAATGAAATCACTTTGATCGACAGACAGAATAACCTTGCCGCATCAGTGTTGACAGGTATGAGTCGGTTTAATGGCAAAATTTGTTTGTTTTTAAGTGAGAAAGATTTGACTGCTGATGAATTTAAGCGTGAATTTGAAAATAGCGACTGGATGGAGCGTGTCGAAAATATGCAAAAAATAACCATACACTACCTTGATGAAGCCGATCATACTTTTTCAACAGCGCTATGGAGGGGGCAGGTGGAAAAACTAACAATGAAGTTTTTAGGCGCATGACAAGAAAGATATTAATGGCTCCATTTCACTACCCTCCTATGAGCGGTAGCAGTGGTGTGCAAAGGTCATTATTCTTTTCCTCATGTTTGGAGAATTATGACTGGCACGCAATTGTCTTGACGGCGCATTCACGCGTACATCCAATTACAAGTAATGAAGGACTAAAAGATATTCCTGAAAATGCTATCGTTAAACGTACTTTTGCCATTGATGTTGCCAGACATTTGTCCTTGGGTGGGCGCTTCCCGCGTTTTCTTGCATTGCCAGATCGTTGGTCAAGTTGGGTATTGTCGGGCGTGTGGAATGGTTTATGGATGATAAAGAAGCATAAACCGTCTGTAATATGGACGACATATCCGATCGCAAGTTCACATCTGATTGGTTATCTATTGCATAGGTTGACCAAGTTGCCATGGATTGCGGATTTTCGTGATCCGATGACCGAAGAAGATTATCCAACAAATCCTACTGTGTTTAAGTGCTATCGCTGGTTGGAAAAAAAAGTCATGCAGCACGCACATTACGTAGTAGTTACCACGCCGGGTGTTAAAAGGGTATATGGGCAAAGATATGGGAATGATTGTGAGGTTAAAATAAAAATAATCCAGAATGGGTTTGATGAAAATAAATTTGCTGGTGTTGAAGCAAAACTAGTGCAAACATCTCAATCAAAACAAAATCATCCAAAAAGACTGGTGCATTCGGGAGTGATCTATCCGGAAGAAAGAGACCCTGAACCACTATTCGCGGCAATTTCAGAATTAAAACAAGAAGGCACAATCAGTGCAGAAAAATTATCGCTTGAGTTGCGTTCAGCAGGGAACGATGATTTATATAATGAGATGCTGTCTAAATATGATATTAAAGATATCGTCAAGCTATTGCCAGCAATACCTCATGAGGAGAATATTGCTGATATGCTCAGCGCGGATGCATTATTGCTCCTACAAGGGTCGACTTGTAATGAGCAAATTCCTGCCAAAGCCTATGAATACATACGCACAGGGAAGCCAGTCATTGCGTTAACAGATGAGAAAGGCGACACAGGTCAACTACTTAAGGGCTTGGGTGTTGGTATAATTGCAGCACTAGAAGATAAGCAGCAAATTAAAGATAAAATTGCTCAAATTGAAACAATTTGTAATCAGTTTATCCCGCTTGAAAAAGAGAAAATAGAAGGCTTTTCAAGGCAAAGCGAAACAAAAGAGTTGGCTGATTTGCTGGCTACAATCACTTAAGTACTATTAAATACAATTGCAATGTTTGGCTTGTCTGTGTCGCAGGATAAAAATTTACCACTTATGCCCGCACTGCCAGTGCTAGGGCGAAGTATTTCATTATTTAAACCAAATAACTCTGGCTCAATACTTGATAATGAATATGTGCATGCTGTGTCTAGCGGCGGTGCGGCAATATATTTTGCACTAAAGTCGCATCAGGTGCAGCCAGGGGATGAAGTGCTTATTCCTGCGTACCATTGTCCTGCTATGGTGGAACCGGTTGTAAGTTTGGGAGCTACACCAGTTTTTTATTCTATAACCCGCAATATTAAAATTGATATTGATAGCATTTTGGAGCTTATTAGTGAGAACACAGTGGCGATTTTAGTGCCTCACTTTTTTGGCATTCGTGCAGACATTGGTGGATTGAGGGAAAAGTGTCAACTAGCAAAAACTATTTGCATCATTGAAGATTGTGCACATGCATTTTTTATGAGCAGCAGAAACTCATTAGACCATGGAGATTACATTATTGGTAGTCTTACAAAATTTTTTCCGACGCATGACGGTGGTGTTTTGGCGTCAGAAAGTAATGGGCTAATTCAGCCACACTCTTTATCTTTTAAGCAAGAATTAAAAGCAGCATATAATTCTATTCATGACGCTGTAAGATTTGGTCGGTTTAAGTTTATCGCTTGGATGTTCTCATTGATAACATACTTACGCTCAAATGATTCACAACTACAAGAACCTGATGAGAAACAAAGTAATGAGGTGCTAGAGGAATATGGCGATGATTATCATCAGCAAATTACTTTAGCTGCAAGCAAGTCATGTAAATTTATTGTTTCGCATGCTGATTTCTCGCAAATCATCGATATGCGCAAAAAAAATTATCAATATATTTTGCATGAGTTAAAAGATGAAAAAAATATAGACTTGAGTATAAATAATACACGTGAAGATTTCGTTCCCTATATGGTCGTGATACGTTTACTCAATCCCAGTAAGCATCATCCTAAGTTAATATCTAAAAGGTTGCCTATTTGGAGGTGGGAGCATATTTATCCATCTAGTTGCGAGATTGCAAAAGAATATTCGCAATCGATTGTGCAAGTCCCATGTCATCAGCAGTTAACTAAAGCTGAGCTCATATCAATGGTTGCAGGTATTAAAGAGTGCGTCAGGGAAGGTTAAAGGCATGACATGGAAGATCTATAAAGAAGAGGTATTGGATCATTTGGTTAAGCGTCTTGATGAAGGTCAGTATAGTAATGCTCAACATCCTTATTTGGAATCTAGGTTCGTCTTGCCGCTAATGGAAATATTCCCACATGGTGGTGAATATTTAGCTGAGTATCATCAAAACGGTAAGATTGTTTGTGCATTTGTTATGTCTGAGTATTCAAGGCTAACTGCAGCGTCTTATGTTGATGGTGTTTGTCAAATTTCGCTAACCTATATTGATAAAGATTTATCAGCGCATCAGCTTGAGGGAATAACTAAGTCTCTATTCAAAGTACTGCCAAAATTTTATCTAACGATTAACTTTGAGTTACAAGATCCAGATCTTACTGACATTGCTAAATTCCTAGCGATAAACAATGCATATGTGCGTAAATGTGCCCACAATACAAGTATTCCCGCAGGTGTTCAATTTGAGCAATATTGGAATGATCGACCTAAAAAATTGCGCAAAGAAGTAGCGCGTCATTTAAGAAATCTTGAACGTGATGATATAAATGCCACCTATGCAGTTAAAGGTGATATCACTAGTCTAGAACAAGGCTTCCAAGCCTATTGTGAGCTAGAAGGATCAGGTTGGAAAGGCGAGGAGGGTACTGCACTCACTGAAAAAAATGAGCAAGGTCGTTTTTACAAGCAAGTGATGATGGGGTTTGCTTTATCTGGGCAAAGTAAGATACATGAGCTACATTTTGATAATAGAATTGTTGCGTCATTATTAACGATTGAGAATAGTGAAATGATTATCGTTATGAAGACTACATATGACGAGGATGCCTCTAAATATTCTCCAGGAAGGTTGCTAGATTATTTCATGTTACAGAATGTGTTATCAGAAAATCATACTAAGAGAGTTGAGAACTATACTAACGCAAGTGCCAGCGATCAAAAATGGTTTCCACGTGTGCGCGAAATGTATGACGTTACTGTTTATCGCTCATCGCTAGTAAAGCAAGCAGCAATGTTTAAGCAAAAACTGTCAAGCTAATTTGTTTGCGTTCGATTAAACAAATATTTCTATCGGGTGAGGGTGGCTTAAAAAATTAAGCGGACTTGATGTATATCCATAAGCGCCAGAGTTGAATACCGCCACATAGTCTCCGATCTCGGCCTTGGGTAAATCCATATCTTGAGCGAGCACATCAAGTGGTGTGCATAATGGACCAACTGCACTTGCTATCTCAGTGTCACAACCAATTTTATTTGCCACCGTTACAGGATAATTCTTGCGTATTACTTGTCCAAAGTTACCGCTAGCAGCTAGATGGTGATGTAAACCTCCGTTGATTATTAAAAATGTGCTGCCACGTGATATTTTTTTATCTATGATTTTGGAAATATACACACCGCACTCTCCAACAATAAAGCGGCCTAGTTCCATAATGAAAATTGTATTGCCAAATTTGGATTGATATTGATCTAGCAATTGATGTAGATTTTCGCCTATGGGCTCTAATGGCAATGGGCTCTCACCAGGGAAAT
>JANQKJ010000086.1 GCA_028281205.1 Gammaproteobacteria bacterium | reverse complement strand
AGTTGATCATATATGTCTTGCCAATATAATTTTAAAACGACGTGTTTACCCTGAATTAATACAAAACAACGCCAAGGCAGATAGTCTATATCAAGCTTTAAAAGCACTAATTGATGATCAACAGATCGCTGCTAATATGAAATTTAATCGTGATGAGTTATATAAAAAACTAGACTCAGGAATAGATTCTAGTGAACTGGCACATAAAGCAATAGACCTGATAGAAAAAACCTAGCGTACTGTTCCTCTTTGACTGGCTTCAATAAAATCAACAAAGGTTTTAACTTCTTCGAATTGCTCTGATAATCCTTGCACTTTGGCAAACTGCTCTGTACGTGGACTTTTAGATATAATTAAGGCTTTATATGCTTGATGAAGAGCTTGTATTACTTCTTCACTGAATTCCCGACGACGTAAGCCTTCTTTATTTAACCCAAATGCTTTCGCCAGGTTGCCGGCAGCCATAGTGTACGGAGGCAGATCTTTATTCAGGGCAGAACCCATACCACAAAAAGCATGCGCACCAATATGGCAAAACTGATGGACTAAAGTAAACCCACCAAGTACGACATGATCATCAACATGCACATGCCCTGCTAATGATGCACCATTAGAAAATATTGTGTGATTACCTATAATACAATCATGGGCAATGTGTACATAAGCCATGATCCAGTTATCGTTACCAATTATGGTTGCACCATTATCTGCACTTGTGCCCCGATTAATCGTGCAAAACTCACGTATAGTATTGTTGTCACCAATAATAAGTTGACTCTGTTCACCAGCAAACTTTTTATCTTGCGGAATTTCACCTACAGATGCGAATTGAAATATATGGTTATTTACACCTATCTTAGTAGGTCCCTGAATAACAACATGTGGGCCTATAGTAGTATCATCGCCGATAGTAACATTGGCACCAATAACAGAATAAGGGCCAATAGAAATACTTTTACCCAATTTTGCAGTAGGATCTATTACTGCTGTCGAGTGAATTTGGCCACTATTCTCGTTGAATGGATTTGAAGATGCCATAACTATAAGTCTTTAAACATACACTTAAGTTCCGCACTTGCTGCTAACTGATCACCTACATATGCATTAGTATCAAACATGCCATAATTACGCTTCATACGACTTAACTTTGATTCTAGTCTAAGTTGATCTCCTGGCACCACTGGACGCTTGAATCTTGCATTTTCAATGCCTACAAATAAAAACAAACTCTCTTTTTCGGGCATTAGTTTGGGATCACTAAGGACCAATAAGCCCGAGGCCTGAGCCAAGGCCTCTAAAATCAATACTCCCGGAAATACAGGTGTCACAGGGAAATGCCCT
Source organism: Gammaproteobacteria bacterium (assembly GCA_028281205.1). Lineage (GTDB taxonomy): Bacteria > Pseudomonadota > Gammaproteobacteria > UBA4575 > UBA4575 > UBA1858. The sequence goes on along the minus strand of JANQKJ010000086.1, from coordinate 1,609 downwards.
TGGAAGAAATTTTCATTGATAGTGACATTTTTAATGGCTGTAATCGAATCACCATGCGTGCACTCTAATACTCTGTCCACTAATAAGAAGGGATACCGGTGAGGCAAATATTTCATCACCTCATCAACTGACATGACAGAATCCATATTATTTTCCTTTATCCAAGTCTTCTAGTTTTTTAGTTATTTGATTGACGCGCTTATATAAGCTATCAATATCTTTAAAGCGAGTTGCATTCCTCAACCAGCTCTTAATATCCTGCAAAACTGTACCAGAAGAGTATAAACCTGGCTCATCTATTGATTGACGAACCGCGCTCATACCTGAAATCTGAACACCATCAGCAATTGTAATATGTCCCTTGATACCAGAGGCTGCACCAATTGCACAATGTTTTCCAATCACGGCACTGCCTGCGATACCTGCACAACCCGCCACCGCTGTATGATCACCAATTATCACATTGTGCCCAATTTGCACTTGGTTATCTAATTTTACCCCATTACCTATAATCGTATCTTTTAAGGCGCCGCGATCAATTGCAGTGTTAACACCTACCTCGACATCATCGCCTATTCTAACTCTACCAAGCTGTGGGATTTTCTCCCAAACACCTTGATTGTTAGCCAAACCAAATCCGTCACCGCCCAATACTACACCAGGGTGGAAAATCCCTCGCAAACCTATAATAGTAGGACCAACTATCGTCACCCTGGCGACTAAACACGATTCAGCACCAATTGTGGCTGGAGCGGTAATAATAGACCCGGCACCAATATAGCAATTAGCCCCAATTGAACATTTTTCACTTATGACAACATTAGGGCCTATATACACATTTTCACCAATTTCACATTGATCATGAATAATGGCAGAAGGATGAATACTAGATGTGAATGTTTTTTCCGGATGTAGAAGTTTTGCAGCTCGCGCAAAACTTAAATAGGGATTATTTGATACCAATGCTACCGACGGGCAAGCTGCGACAAGATCTTGTGACACAATTACTGCACCGGCATTAGTACTTTTTAATTTATTTAAATACTGGTTAGATGCTGCAAATGAAAGGCTTGCTTGTGTCGCATCTTCGAGATCAGCGACATGTGTAACTACAACATCAGATTCACATAAGATCTCGGCGTCAATTTCACGAGCAATCTCATGAACTTTGTAAGACATTTGATTTATCTATATCACAAAACTATTACTGACTAGAATTCAATCTTTGCAGTATCTGGTCTGTTATATCAACTGTTGGACTCGCATATAAAACTGCTTGAGTCAAAACAAGATCATATTTTTTTTCTTCGGAAAACTTCTTAATTACCTCATAGACTTTCTTTTGCAGCGCACCGATTTCTTCATTACGCCTAATATTTATATCTTCACGATATTCGTCTCGCAAACGATTATGGTCGCGCTTCTTACTTAATATATCTCTTTCTAATTTTACGCGGTTAGCTTCACTCATAATGCTACCATCATTCTTCAGCTTTTCTTCCATTTTAAGTATCGCATCACGAGACGCACTCAACTGCTTATCTCGACTTGAGAATTCACTTTCCAGTGCTTTACGCACTGCTTGCCCCTGTCGTGATTGTTCCATTAG
>JANQKJ010000071.1 GCA_028281205.1 Gammaproteobacteria bacterium | reverse complement strand
CAAAAGGCTCTGGCAATTGCCAGAGCCTTTTGTTTGAATGCAAACTAATCATTTGATTTTAGCATCATTAAATTATGTCCGAGGGTATCCTATACATTGTTTCTGCGCCTTCGGGTGCAGGCAAGACCAGTCTGCTAACTGCTGTAAGACAACAATTGCCACAATTAAAAGTAGCTGTTTCACACACTACACGTGACCCTAGGCCAGGTGAGCAAAATGGAGTTCATTATCATTTTGTTTCTGAGGAAGAATTTAAAAAAATGCAAGTTGCAGGTGACTTTCTCGAAGATGCACAAGTTTTTGGCAATTTTTATGGAACTTCAAAGCAAGCAGTAAATAGCCAATTAGCTTTGGGAGAACAAATCGTACTTGAAATTGATTGGCAGGGCGCACAACAAGTGCGCGAAATATATCCTCAAGCGATATCGATTTTTATATTACCCCCATCAATCGCGGCATTGGAGAAGCGTCTGCGTACGCGTGACCAGGATTCGGAACAAGTAATACAAGACCGCATGGCACAAGCACAGAGTGAAATCAGCCACTATGATGAATACCAGTACTTAATCATTAATGATGATCTGAATGAAGCAATTCACGCACTAGCTAATTTGTTTTCCAAGCCGGTTCAATATACACCGCCTGACAGTAAAAAGTTGCAAGCGCTACTGCTTGCTATAGAGTAAGAAGAAAACAAGTGATATAGAGTTAGATATATAGTCTAGCGCTACAAAATCGACTACACTTTAAGCATGGAGTCTATATTTATTATTTATTAGGAGATACAGCGTGGCACGCGTAACAGTAGAAGATTGTTTAGAAAAAATTGATAACCGTTTCAAGCTTATTATGGTTGCTAGCAAGCGTGCTCGCCAAATTGCTATGGGCACTGAGCCATTGGTTGAATGGGAAAATGACAAGCCTACGGTAGTTGCTTTGCGTGAAATAGCAGATGAGTTAATAACCGAAGAGTCACTTAAGGAAACCCCTCTTAACAGTTCTGAAGAACTTCTGTCAGAAGAAATGGGCGAAGTGGATGCTTTAGCTGCAGCATTACACGCAGAGATCGGTATCGAACTTAGCCAAATGCAATCTGAAAACAATGAACCAAGTGCAACACCTCCAACACTAAACCCTGATCAAAGTGATGGTACAGAGCAAGATATGTAAATATCATTGCTTATGTAGCTTTATATGGCGACAGTTGTTTCTTCAACCCCAAGTAGTCCAACATTAAATGCTGTTAGTCCATCACGTTTCTTAATTAGTGAGTTATGTGAATTACTCGAATCCTATCTAGAACCTTCTGAAGTAAAGCACGTTTATCGTGCTTATCTATTTAGTGCTGAGGCCCATGAGGGGCAGAAACGCTTAACTGGCGAGCCATACATTTACCACCCTTTGGCTGTGGCCAAGATCATGGCAGAAATGCATCTAGATTACCAAAGCATTAGTGCTGCAATTTTGCATGATGTTATTGAAGATACACCTACTGCTAAGGAACAAATTAAAGAAGAGTTTGGTGAGAGTGTTGCTGATCTGGTTGATGGCGTTAGTAAGCTAACACATTTAACTTTTTCCACGCGAGCTGAGGCGCAAGCAGAAAATTTCAGGAAAATGATGCTTGCTATGGTGCGAGATATACGCATCATAATTATTAAATTGGCTGATCGCTTGCATAACTTACGTACTATAAATGTTATGCGCAGTGAGAAAAAACGCCGCATTGCAAAAGAAACCTTAGATATATATGTGCCTATTGCACAACGCTTGGGTATGCACAAGATAAGAGTTGAGCTTGAGCATTTAGCGTTTCAGGCAATGCATCCATTGCGTTATGGCGCGATTAAGAATGCCGTTAGAAAAAATCAAAAAAATCGCAAAAAAATTATGCGTGAAGTTGAAGCATCTATTTGTGAACAATTGGAAAATGCCCACATAGAAAGTCGAATATTTGGACGTGAGAAAAATATTTATAGCATTTACAAAAAAATGCGTGCAAAAAGCATTTCTTTTTCGGAAGTCTATGATGTTTATGCGATTCGTTTATTAGTTAAAGATATAGATACTTGTTACCGAACCCTTGGTATTGTGCATAACATATATAAGCCAGTGCCAGGTAAGTTTAAAGATTATATTGCGATACCAAAGAAAAATGGTTACCAGTCTTTACATACTATTTTGTTTGGTCCTAAAGGTGTGGTTGTAGAGGTGCAAATCCGTACGGAAGAAATGGATGTGATTGCTGAATCTGGTGTAGCAGCACATTGGATATATAAAACTGAAGAAGATGAGACTGGGTCCATTAGTGCTAATGCAAGTACCCGCAAGTGGATTGCTGAAATTATGGAAATTCAGCAGAACACTAGAAGCTCAATTGAATTTTTAGAAAGTGTTAAAGTTGATTTATTTCCTGACGAGATTTATGTGTTCACTCCTGCCGGCGATATCATTGTGCTTCCCAGAGGAAGTTCAGCGGTCGACTTTGCTTACGCAGTGCATTCGGATTTAGGTAATACATGTATTGCGGCAAAAGTTGATCGAAGAATCTCGCCATTGAGTACACGTTTAGAAAATGGCCAAACAATAGAAGTGATTTCCACGCCAAGTGCGCGACCAAAAACAAGTTGGCTAAATTTTGTTACAACCAATAAAGCCAGAGCAAATATTCGTCATTATCTTAAGAATCTACAAAGGGAAGAAGCGATTAAGCTTGGTGAGCGTTTATTTAAAAAATCATTCTCTACCTATAATCGCTCTTTTGATAATATTAAACAGAAAGACATCAATCGTTTATTGGAAAGTGTCAAACTAGATTCATTGCAAGATTTGTATGCTGAAATTGGTCTAGGTGAGCGTGTAGCTGAACTGATGATACAAAACCTTTTAGCTATTGAAGAAGTGAAGCCTAAACGCAGAAGACTGCGTTCTTCTAAGAAGACGCCACTTACTATTCGTGGCACCGAAGGTGTCGTTGTGAATTTTGGTAAATGCTGTAATCCAATCCCGGGCGACCAAATTATCGGTATTATGACTGCCGGCAAGGGGCTGGTAATACATAGGGAACGCTGCCGCAACATTGACCGTAAAAATGCCTTTAAAGATAAATGGGTCACTGTGTCTTGGGCGGAAGATCACGGACAAGACTTCGTTGCAAAAGTACGTGTGGAAACAGTTAACCAGCGCGGGGTATTGGCTACACTGGCTGCGCGCATCGCAGATGCGGGCTCTAATATTGATGATATTGTATTTGAAGATAAAGACGATAAAAGCACTACCATTACTTTTGCGATTGGGGTGCGTGACCGTAAACAACTAGCCGCTATAATTCGTACATTACGTGCAAACCCTAATGTGCTTAAAGCTTCACGTATGCGCGCATAAATACTAAACTGCACAATTCAAGTTAGAGAGAGATTCAACTATGACTAAAACGATCATAGCCACAGACCGTGCACCACAGGCCATAGGTACTTATTCACAAGCTGTTAAGGTAGGTACCAGAGTATATATGTCAGGCCAGATACCTTTAGATCCTGCCACTATGGAATTGGTTGCGGGTGGTATCGAAGATCAAATAAAACAGGTTTTTGATAACCTTTCAGCCGTGGCTGATGCTGCAGGTGGCTCACTCGATAATGTCGTTAAGTTAAATATCTTTTTAACTGACTTAGCTTGTTTCCCAACAGTTAATGAAATTATGGCAAGTTATTTTAAACAGCCCTATCCTGCCCGGGCAGCTATAGGCGTCGCATCATTACCTAAAGGTGCGCAGGTAGAAATGGATGCTATCCTAGAGCTATAAGAAAGTTACATAGTTCTGTCTTAAATTTATTAGGCATACTATGCTTTTGTATATGTCAGTTAATATTTTTTGCTATTTAATTAAGTTAAAAAGTGAGTGACTTAGAAAACCTTTCGGGTATAACCCCAAAGACGCTCGAGAATCTGGCAAAATTAAATATCACCAGTATCTTTGATTTATTATTTCACCTGCCGTTACGCTATAACGATCGTACAGTTATAACTAATATTGGTGACATTGTTTATAACAGTGAATTACAAGTCATTGGTAGGGTTTATAACGCCAAAGTAGTATATGGCCGTCGTCGTATGATGACAGTGACTCTGCTGGATGATACCGGAGAGATAACATTACGTTTTTTTCATTTTAGTAATAGTCAGCTAAAAGGATTGGCGGACGGTAAACGAGTTATTTGTTTTGGTGAAGCACGGCGTTCAAGGGGTCGAATTGAAATGGTCCATCCTCAATATCGTGTATTACAGGATCATGAGTCGGTTACACTGCCTGATAGTTTAGAACCAGTTTATCCTACTACTAAAGGATTGCAGCAAAAACGTTTACGAACACTAATTGAAAATGCATTGAAATGGGCGGGAAAAAATTATCCGCAGTTTGATGATGTGCTTCAAGGCATGCAGGATAGATTTATTGATGATAAGCCTATGTTGAATGCACTCAATGAAGTACACAGGCCTGATGTTGACAGTGACAAGCAGTCTTTGTTTACAAGAAAGCATCCCGCGCAAAAACAGTTAGTATTTGATGAATTATTAGCTCATCACTTAAGTATTATGAAAATTCGTTTGCGTAGCGACCAGCGTAAAGGCTACAAGCTTGAATCAAACAACCACTTAGTTGCAAGCCTTCTTGAGAATCTAGATTTTGAAATGACCTCAGCACAAAAGAAAGTGCTGCAAGAAATCAGGCATGATATGAATTGCGAGCATCCTATGATGCGTTTGGTGCAGGGCGATGTAGGCAGTGGAAAAACCGTAGTTGCTTTGGTTGCATGTTTATATGCAGTCGAAAATAATTATCAGGCCGCTATTATGGCACCGACGGAGTTGCTGGCCGAACAGCATTATCGTTACTTCACTAATCAATTATTGCCTTTGGGTGTGCAGGTCGCGTGGTTGTCTTCTGGTTTGCCAAGCAAGAAAAAAAGACAAATGTTGGAATTAATTGCCAGTGGTACTGCGTCAGTTGTAGTAGGAACACATGCATTATTTCAAGAGGGTGTCGCGTTTAAAAATCTTGCTTTGAGCATTACTGATGAGCAGCATCGATTTGGTGTACAACAACGTCTGCAGCTGAGCCAAAAAGGTTCCGCAGATACTGTGTTTCCACATCAACTCACTATGACTGCCACACCGATTCCGCGAACATTAGCCATGAGCATGTATGCGCATTTGGACTATTCGGTAATAGATGAGTTGCCTCCCGGACGTAAACCAATTAGTACCGTCGCTATTGCTGATACTCGCCGTGATGATGTGATTGAGAGAATAAAAGCTGCGTGCCGCGCAGGCGCGCAGGCGTATTGGGTGTGTAGTTTGATAGAGGAATCTGATGCCTTGCAAAGCCAAGCAGCTACAGAGACCCATGCACACTTACAAGTGCAGCTTAATGAATTAAATATTGGGCTGTTGCATGGCAGGATGAAATCTGCAGAAAAAGAACAAGTCATGCAAGACTTTATGCATAAAAAAATTCATGTGTTAGTGGCAACTACAGTGATTGAGGTTGGTGTAGATGTGGCTAATGCGAGCCTTATGGTTATCGAGAATGCAGAGCGATTTGGTTTGGCCCAGTTACATCAACTGCGTGGCCGAGTTGGCCGGGGAGACAAGCAAAGTAGTTGTGTGTTGTTATATAAAACGCCGTTGGGGGATTTGGCAAAAAAACGTCTTGATGCGTTACGCAATACTACTGACGGATTTGAAATAGCACGTATTGATTTAGAATTGCGTGGTCCAGGTGAAGTATTAGGCACCAAGCAGTCAGGTGATATGCAAATGCGTATTGCTAATTTATCTAAAGATCTAGCTTTGTTACCTGAAGTGCAAAAAGCTGCACGTTGGGTAATAGAAAATCACCCAGAGCGAGTTGAGATTGTTCTCAAAAGATGGCTAGGTCATGCGGTGGAATATGCCAACGCATAACGGAACTTAGCCTGTTAATGTACCAATCAGCATTACACCAATCAGTTTGGCACTTAATAACAGACCTAGTAGTAAAGCAATTTTACTGAAAATCCCCGACCCGGGCTTGATGCTTTGAACAAAGCTAAGGATAGTCCCAAGCACGGCCAATACCAGCGCGCCCCAATAAAGCATACTGAAGCATGTTGTTTCACACATACGCCCATCAAATGGTCCGCTTAACATGTTGTAGACCAAAAAGACGGTTACACCCCATCCAAAGATAACTAACGCGTTTGCAGTGACTGTATTCATAGGATTTATTTTTTTAGTTAGATTTATTTGCCCAGTAACGAGCTACCAAGGCACCTGTGACATTATGAATAATAGAGAATAATGCGCCAGGTAAAGCACTTGCAGGTCCGAAGAATTTTACTGCCAGTGCCACCGCCAGTCCAGAGTTTTGCATACCGACTTCTATGGCTATGGTTTTACTCAGGATTTTATTGCGAGTGATCAAAAATGTGATGAAATATCCGATGATAAGACCGGATAAATTATGCGCAATAACTAGTCCTGCCAAAAGCAGGCTTAAATTCAATAAGTTATTTTTATTGAGAGCGACGATAATGGCAATAATGAAACAAATTATCAAAATAGATATATCTGCACCGAATTTTTGTACAGGAAAAATAACTATGGGCAAGAAATGGTTAAGTGCAATACCTAGAGAAACCGGGATAAGCACAATGTAAAAAATACTCAGCATCATGTTTGCAAATGGTATTTCTATAGTTTGGCTGAGATATGCATAAGCAAGTAAAGGAGTCGCTACTACAGCAATTAATGTGCTGACGGCAGTGATAGTTATTGATAGTGCCACATCACCTTTACTGATATAGCAAATAACATTGGATGCAGTACCACCAGGGACGCTGCCGACTAGAATCATACCCGCAGTCAGTGCGATTGAAAGTCCCGCCCAGGTGCTTAGCTGCCAGGCTATTAAAGGCATCAAGCCGAATTGCAAAGTCAATGCAAGTAATATGAGCGGGTATCTTTGAAAAGCTTGTTTGAAGTGACTGACTGTCAGCGATGCACCCATACAAAACATGACAGCGCCCAACAAATACATAATCCAGGATTTTTGTTGTACCAGCCATGATGGCCAAATATAAGCGGCAATACTTGCGCAAATGGCAATTAACGGGAAATAACGTTGTAATAAAGACATTTAAATGACTACATAAATAATATGATCGTCAATTTCTACATCAATGCGAGTTAGGGACTGTCCGTTGCATGGGCCATATATACAATGACCACTATCGAGTTCAAATAAAGCACCATGGTTGACGCATTGAATATATTCTTTGTCATCACTTAAGAAAATATCTGGCAACCAGTTTAGTGGGCCGTGATTATGTGGGCAGCTATTCTGGTATGCTGCTATATTATCGTAATTACGTACAATGAATATATCATGAGCAGGATCTGTTTGTGTTAATTCAAACCCACGTGCATCAATATCTTCTAATTCATCCACACGGCATAACTGTATTCGAGGCATAAAAACTTGGACGATAGTACTAAAATTAAAGAAGTAAAAATTGAATTTACAGATTCGTTACAAGTTGAGGAAGCATTCTATCAGGCATTTCAGAGTGGCAATATTGAACTCATGAAAGATGTTTGGGATAGAACTGATGAAGTGATATGTATTCATCCAAGTGCTCAACGTATTTACAGTTACGAATTGATTATAGCAAGCTGGGAGCAAATTTTTGCAGCCCAACAAGGCGTGTCAATTCTGGTCAATGACCCAGTATATAAATTAAAACAAGACGCAGCTATTCATTATGTGAAAGAGGAATTATTTGTAGGCGACAGCAGTGTAGCATCGATACTGGCAACTAATATTTACCAACAAACCGATGATGGTTGGAAAATGATAGCCCATCATGCAAGCCCAGCTTCAGCTGCATCTCAGGCCAAGATAAATCCTAACCTGCATTAAGCTATAATCATATAACATAGTAGAACATTAGGCATGCTGTTAACAATACAGCTACCCATACCACCATATTGCCGACTGAGGCACCACGAGCAATTGAGCTTTTAGGTCCATGTGCCTGGTAGGCAAAACTTGTTAACATTTTAAGTGTTGCCTGTTTACCTTCAGTCACGTTATGCAGAAGATTGGCAAACATGCTAGCAAATAGTGTGATTAGGCTATTTAAAGGTTTGCGATAGAGCCAATCAAAATCAAGATTGGTAGACCTTATTTCTGGAGGATACCAACCATTTCGATATAATACTGTAAATGCTAACAAAGAAAAGAAAATTAATTGTAATTGTGTAATCGTATGATCGAAAGTGTAGGGATGAAATTCCATCGAATAAGGCAGCCACTGATAGAATATATGGGGGAATATTCCAAGTAAAATACACATTGCAGCAGTTATGCCCATGGCTAATAACATGTTCAAAGGGGCTTCTTTGCAGGTTAGTCCTTGATCATGGGCAAAGAAACTAAAGAACGGTACTTTAATCCCTGAGTGGTGTAAAACACCTGCGGATGCAAACAGTAACACTAACCAAGTGATCCAATGCCCTTCTTCTGCAACCGCGTACAATATAATTCCTTTCGAAATAAAGCCGCTTAATAACGGGAATGCTGAGATGGACATAGCCCCGATAAGACAAAAAATTGTTGTCCATGGCATGGATTTATATAGACCGCCCAGTTCGGTAGCTTTGCATGTGCCAATTCTATGTAGAACTGCCCCCATACTCATAAACAGCAAGGCTTTATATAAAATATGCGCAAACGCGTGTGCAGCCGTTCCGTTTAAAGCTAACTCTGTTCCTACCCCCACGCCAACTACCATGAAGCCGAGTTGGTTATTCAAACTGTAAGCAAGCACTTTGCGTAAATCATTTTCAATAACTGCATAAAAAATAGGAAAGGCAGTCATTAATGCGCCAATCCATATTAATGACTCAGTGCCCGCATAGCCACGTGCCAAACAGTACACTGCTAATTTAGTTGTAAATGCAGATAAAGCGACTGTGCCTACGGGGCTAGCTTCAGGGTAGGCATCCTGTAGCCAATTATGCAGCAATGGGAACGCACACTTGATGCCAAATGCAAGGAAGATTAATAACCCAGATAAGGTATCAATCGACATGGCGTCAAATAATATAGAGTTAGTTTGCTGGTAATGCAGAATGCTACCCAGCATCAGTAGCAGGCCTGAAGTGATATGTATCAATAGATACCGCATGGCAGCTCGTTGGCTATCATGTCCACTGCCGAGCCAAACTATTATTGCTGAAGATAATGCGCTTACTTCCCAAAAGATAAACAATGTAAGCAAGTCACCGGCAAGCACAGCACCAATAGCAGAACCAGCATAGATAGCAATCATAGATTGCTCAAATTTATCCGATTTATGTAGTGAATATATTGCTGTTATAAAGGCTGCAATAATGAAAATGAGTGTGAAGATCCAGCTTATGCCATCAATACGAATTGGATCTAAAGTGTAATCAAATAAATTAACAGTAAGAATTAATTCATCTGGATAGGCTAAGAAACCAAGCAGTGCAAATAATGGTAGCGCAAATGTTGTTAAGCGACGCATATTGCCAGGCATAAACAGCATAGCGATACCGCCTAGAATTAAAATTATGCCGGGATGATTTATATAATCATTGATAAAGAAATCAATCATAATAATCTTCATCTCGCATTAAAATTTTGCGCAACTGTATCGCCGATAGAACAATAGCTATGCAGGCAATAAACCCGTAAAGCGCATAAAAGCCAAACCATTCCTCAAATTTAAAATGACCGTGTTTGTGGTGAAAGACATCAAATAGTAATAAGGCAGCACATAAGGCATATAATGAATAAACTACAAAATTTATAAATTTTTTACTGTAAATCATCGTAGTGGAAGCAAGAGTAAAAAGTCATAAACATAACTGAGTAAAAAGAATAGTGCTAAGCATAATCCAGCAGTGATGCATGACGGCATTACTATTGCAAAAGGTGCTTCCTGGATAGTGCCAGAATGATAGGCCGGTTTTGACATAAAGCCATTAATAGCGATAGGCAATAAATACATAATGTTAAGCAAAGTACTGACAAGAAAAGCAATCGCAATAATTAATCGGTCGGCAGTAATCGCGCCATCAACTAGAAACCATTTGCTCCAACTTCCTGCCAATGGCGGTAAGCCGATAATACTGATTGCGGCAATGGTATATGCAGTAAATGTGAAGGGCATAATACGGCCTAAGCCATTTAATTCACTGACCAAGGTTTTTTTTGTGGCAGTGTAAATCGCTCCTGCACAAAAGAATAGCGTAATCTTGCCGACCGCATGCGTGGCTAAATGTAAAGAAGAACCCATGATACTAGTCGAGGTGGCGAGTGCCGCACCAAGTACTATGTAAGCAAGTTGACTGATAGTGGAATAAGCTAGTCGTGCTTTCAAATTATTCTGTTGTAATGCGACTAGAGATGCGAGCAGCATAGTAGCCGTAGCAACCCATATAATAGGCGAATTTGCCCCCGTAGTATCAAGCAGATCGATACCAAAAATATAGACAGTAATTTTTAATACACAGAAGACACCAGCCTTCACCACTGCAACCGCATGTAACAATGCGCTGACGGGAGTAGGTGCAACCATGGCAGATGGCAACCAACGATGAAAAGGCATAAGTGCTGCTTTACCTATACCAAAAGCATATAGAGCAAATAGCAACATTAATAAGTTGTTTGGTAGCTTATCTTCAACAATGCCACCTACGCTAAAGTCTAATGTACCTACGCTGAACCATGTCCAGATTATGGCAATTAGTAAAAAGCCAATCGAAGTGCTAATCAGGATGCCAAGATAAGTACGTGCGCCTTGTTTGGCCGACTCTGTACCTTTATGCGCAACTAGCGGATAAGTACTTAAGGTGAGTATTTCGTAAAATATAAATAACGTTAATAAGTTGGCTGAATAAGCTATGCCCATTACTGCAGCCATAGCCAAACAGAAACACATATAGAATCGTGCCAAATGTTTTTCTTTATTAGCATTCATATAGCCAATGGCATAAATTGTTGTAATCAGCCATAAGCCAGAAGCTACGCAAGCGAACAGGATGCCAAGTGGCTCTACATGGAATGCAATAGGGATAGAGCCAATAATATTAATTAAGCTAATAGATTGGTGAAATATATCTGCGCCAAGATTGACAATTGAAATTGTGACACCAAGTAGGCATAACGCAGTACCAACAAACACTAATTCAATTAATCCCCGGAATCGGGCGCACAGAAAAATTAATAGTGCACCTGCAATCGGCACTAGCATGCTGGCATATATAGCCATCTGTAAGTCGTGGTTTGCTTCACTGATCATTTCAACAATGCCTCAGCTGCATGCGTAGCCATATTTACTGGATAGCTATTATCGATGCCAAAGTAAATTGTCATAATTACCATTAGCCAAGTGCATATAAGTAAAATCGGGGACGCTTCTTTTATGTTTGCAGAGTGACTGTTAGCTTCACGTAAATACATTTGCTCTATAACTCTCCAGATATAAACTACCGAGAGTAAAGAGGTAAATAACACAATAACAGCGAGCCACCACCAGTCTTTTTCTAGAATGGCTAAAACCAAATACCATTTACTTATAAAACCTGAAGTTAGTGGTACTCCAATTAAGGCCAACCCTGCAGTCACAAATGCCGCACATGTCCAAGGCATGTGCTGCGCTGCACCAGCTAAATCAGTTATACGCGTAGAATGCAAACGTGATAGCAGGCAAGCCATACACATGAATAATGCACCTTTAATGAATGCATGGTTGAATAAGTGAATAATGCTAGCGATAAGTCCAGCCTTGGTTTCAAGTGCAATACCTAGAGTCATATAACCAATCTGGCCGAGGCTAGAATATGCGAGTAAGCGTTTAACACCAAGCTGAAAAATAGCAGTGAACGAACTAATTACCATTGCAATTATAGAAAGTGGCAGCAGAATATAGCCGAGATGTAAGGTGTCAAAAGAAAATTCAAATCCAAATATAGTATAGAAAACACGATACAGTAAGTACAAAGCAACTTTGGTTGCGGTGGCAGCAAGAAAAATGCTAACCGCGGAAGGTGCGTAAGCATAGGCATTGGGCAGCCAGTGATGTAATGGAAATAAAGCTAACTTTAAGCAAATACCAACAGTAAAAAATGCAAATGCTGCGTGTACACTGCGAAATCCATCGACTTCGTGGATGCGTTGTTTTAAGTCCAGCATATTTAAAGTGCCAGTCTGCATATAAAGCAGACCAATCCCAATAAGGATAAACGTAGCACCGATTGTGCCCATAATTAAATATTCGTAGGATGCGGTTAGTGCTTTGCGATTCTCACCCATGGCTATCAGTGCATAAGAAGAAATAGAACTTATCTCTAAAAATACAAAAACGTTAAATGCATCGCCAGTAGCAACAATCCCTAGTAAACCCGTATAGCAAAGTAAAAATGCGGTATAGAATAATGCATGCTTTTCCTGTGCGATTTCTTTTTCAATAAGCTCCCGAGAGGCGAGTAAAGTAATGGATGCAATCAATGAAACTAGCACTAATACGAAAGCACCTATGGTATCAATGTAATACTGTATGCCCCATGGTGCAGGCCAGTCACCTAATTCATAGATGAGTGCGCCGCTATTTTTTACCTGTACTAGTAATGCAAGCGAAATCGCAAATGTTAACCAGCTAATGACAGTTGCAAACAACCATGGCAGTTTGCTTTTGGGTAATAAACTACATAATGGTGCGGCAACTAATGGAACAACCACCTGTAGGATTGGATAGTGAGATCCTATCACTCTTCTTCTAACTCTATTTTTTCTATTTCTTGTTCGTCTATGGACTGAAAACATCTATTGATGTTGACGACTAATGCAAGGCCTACAGCGGTTGTCGCTACACTGACAACTATCGCGGTTAAAATAAGCACATGAGGTAATGGGTTAGAAAATGAACTGTAACCTTGTTCAAGAATAGGTGCGGTGCCACCATCGACTTTACCCATTGAGATGAACAAGATAAAAACAGATGTTTGGAAAATATTAAGGCCAATTAATTTTTTTATTAAATTGGTATGATCGATAACAATATATAAGCCCGCCATCATCAATAAGATGCTGACCCAATAGTTATAGTGGTTGATAAGATAATCAATCATTATTTTTTAAACTTAGCGAATGCATAAAAAATAGAAATAATCACTGAGCCAACCGTGATTCCTACACCAAGTTCAATCAATAAAATGCCCCAATGCTGACCATGTATCGGGTCATGTGCCAGTACATTGTAATTGAGAAAGTTGCCACCAAGGATGATTCCCAATATCCCTGTAAATGAATAAATGAGAATACCTAGCGCTGCAAATGTTCTTGCCAGCTTTAAAGGGATAATTTTTTCTGCACGTCTAGTACCATGCAGCAAAGCGTAAAGAATAATAGCGCTAGCAAAAATTACACCTGCCTGGAATCCTCCACCTGGACCATAGTCGCCATGGAATTGCACATAAAGCGCAAATAGTAAAATAGCAGGGATTAATAAATGGCTGGATTCCCGTAATACAGGGTTTCTTCTAATACTCATAAGTCATCTCTGCGAGAGCCTCTATTAATACCAAGAAGTAGCAATACAGCAATCAATGCTGTGAAAACAACCACGACCTCTCCTAAAGTGTCGAAGCTACGGTAACTTGCCAGTACCGAGGTAACAATATTTGGAATCCCAATTTCTTGGCCACTTTGCTCTATATAACGAGGGGCTACATGTGTGTGTATAGGCGCCTGTGGATCTCCAAAAGCTGGCATATCACTGGTTGAATAAATAAGCCCTGCACCAGTAACTAACACAACAAATAATGGAGCAATATGATTCTTGCGTGTCAGTGCTTGATGTTTGCCAGTAATAGCTAATGCGCTGAGGAATAGCACAGTAGAAATACCGGCACCTACTGCAGCTTCGGTGAACGCCACGTCAACAGCATCTAATACAACAAATAGTGTTGCTGAGATAAGACTATAAATGCCACCTAGCATGACCACTGACAATATATTGCGCATAGCAATAATCGCAATTGCAGTAATTGCCAGCATGCTAAGAAAGAATATAGAGGTTAAGTGTTCGATGCAGAATCCTTCCCGGTGATATAATTTTTATCATCATGCAGTGCAGTGTTAACCAAAGCATGAATAGCCGTGGGCCCGGTAATTAGTAAGAATAGTAGAATCATGGCGAGCTTAATGGAGGCCATGGTTAAGCCCGCTTGAATGATTAAGCCAGTAATAATTAAGATAGCACCAAAACTATCTATTAAGCTTGCGGAGTGAACGCGAGTAATAAAGTCGGGCATTTTGATGAAACCGAATGCACCAATTAAACAAAATAAGCTGCCGATTAATACTAAAAGCGCACTTAACCAGTCGACGTAAAGCATTATGATTTTTCCTCTTCACGATGCCCGAGGCTATCGAAGCGGTATAGTTTTAACACCGCAACCGTACCAATAAAATTAATTAAGGAATAAACAATAGCAATGTCCATAAACGCGGGTCGTTGCATATAAAAACCTAAAATAGCTATCGCTAATACGGTAGCAGTGCCAAAAGTATTGATGGCTAATACGCGGTCATATAAAGAAGGTCCTAGCCAGGCCCGTAATAGAACAATCACCATAACAACCATGATGGCAATAAGTGCTGTGGTTATCATGGTTTATTTCCCTCCAACTTTGTCACCTGCTTATCGATATCGCCATTAATAATACCTTGAGCAGTATCATTAGTGAGCGCATGTACAAGAATTTCATTTTTATCATTAATATCAATACTAACTGTGCCCGGGGTGAGAGTGATGCTATTAGCGTGAACAGCAATCCCAGCGCTAGTTTTTTGACTTGGTTTTATTGTGACTAGCTGGGGCTGAATCGATTCATTGCTACTGAGGATGCAACGCGCAACGTGTAAGTTTGATTTGATAATTTCTTTAAGCAACCAAGGTATGTAAAGAGGAAGCTTGAGATTAAGACGAATACGCTCATGTTGTTTACTATAGATTTTAAGTTTGATTGATAAGATCGTAACAAATACACATGAGATTATGCCGAGGACAATAAGGTTGGTCTTGAAGTAACCAGACAGCAGTTCCCACAGAATGTACAAGCTAACAAAGCTAATAAAGATTGTCTTCAAGGCTAATTATATGTAATCAATTAATCAGTGGTGGACAACATACCTTTGCTTTAAGCAGATTACAAATATTTTAAATTTGTTTGCTAAAACAGTCTTCTAGTCCTGATTCGAGAGTTGGGAACTGTATATTTATATTGAGCCGTGCGTGCAATTTTTTTGTAGATAAACGCCGTGACTCTTGAACGAAAGACAGCATGCTGGCAGATAATTTAGTGTGCGCCTCTGACATGGGCACACAAGGAGGTCTTGGCAGTCCGGCAAAGTCAGCAATTTTATAATAGTAGTCGGTCATAGTTGTGGCATTGCCATCGGCAACATTGAAAATTTCATTGCTGATATCGTTTACCATTGTGAGATAACAAATATTCGCTAGATCCACGACATGAATGCGATTGCTGTAAGGTGCATCTTGTGGACATACAACGGTGAGACTACTTAAGCGTTGAATAGGTAAGCGGCCAGGACCATAAATTCCACCTACGCGCAATATTACATAATCTGTATCATACCGTTGACAGTAATTAATTAATGCTTTCTCTGCGTATACACGTCGTGTTGCGCGATCAGAAATAGGTGCTAGTGGCTGGTTTTCATCAACCCATGCACCTGCACAGTCACCATATACCCCTGAAGTACTGATATAAACGATTTTACTAGGTGGATTTTTTTCGCACAGTGATAAAAAGTAGTCGAGGCGGTGATCACATTTATCAATGTTGCTGGGTGGCGCTAAATAGTAAATTTGGTGTTGTTTTAATTCGAGCTTAATTGCTGCGTTTACATCATCCAAGTCGAACATGTAAACATCATACCCGCATGTATTTAAAGCAGCTCTGCTTTGGTCTGATCGGACAATGCATAGCGGGCTTTGTTGATGCTCTTGTAGCTGCTTGGCTAAATGTTTACCCAGGAATCCACAGCCGACAATAATAGGTGTTTCATCATGCAGAGCTGACACGATGCTATTTATTTAGAATGTGCGTTTGGCTTCGACAACATCTCGGGTCGCAATGTGTAAGCCTTTTTTAGCACAACGTTGTGCATCTGCGATTTCATCTAGCTGCTCATGTAATTCAGCAAGTTCGGCATAGGTTGCTACCAGAGGCTTGCGGCTTAAACTTGACTCAAGTTGACTTCTGGCTTTACCCCAAAGTTTTTGTTCTTTGTATAAGCGCCCCAGGGTCAGCAATAACCCTGCGCTATCCTTGTGCTCCTTCAACCATTCTTCAGCTTGTTTAGCTCTTTGTTCTACGTTATCAATTTTGAGTAGACCATATTCCTGAATTAGGATTTCATCCCAAGATTCGTCTAACTGTGTCTTAATAATCTGTTCAGCAATAGTATCGCGTCTATGTTTCACCAATGTATGTACATAAGAGCGTAATAAAGTTGGGTTGGCTTTTAACTGCCTATGGTAGATTTTCCACAACCCAGCCAGTTTTGTATCGGCAGAATTCATATCGTAGTGATTAATAACCCATTTCAGGCTGCGATTGACAGTATATTGAATACGTGCAGCTTTATCGGCGTGAGGTAATAACTTGACTAAAGTTGTTTCTAAACCTTCAATATTTTCAGTTTTAATATAAGCATGTGAAAGAGTGTTTAGATTGCAGATATTATCAGTACTTTCTTCATGCAATATGAGCAGTGCTTTTTCCGCATGGCCATCTTCTAATTCGAATTCTGCTTCAATGGTATTGGCGAGCGCTTTACCACCTTCTAAATGACGCAAGTTTGTTACATGTGCATCACGAGTATCTTTTTGCCCGGAATTATGTGCACAGTGTGCGGCAAATAAATGCTGGGCTTTTTTCATAGGACTTTGCTTCACATGTTTAGTAGCAGTCCGCAATGCATCAGTCCAGTTAAACTGACTGAACTCTAACATAGATGATTCCAGTGAATGCATAATATCTAAATTACGCTTATCTTGACGGTGGTGTTTTATGCGACTTGGCAAGCGGAATAAACCACCAACAATACGGAATGCAAAGTACAGGATGATAAAAATAGCAATCACCCAGTAATAAAACTGGCTAAGGGTAATTTCTAAACTAGTATCAGCATAGCTAAAAACAACAAAGCCAGGATGTTCACGAAGAACTAATATATCAACAGCGGCGATAATAAGGCCGACTAATAAAATGAATAATATTTTCTTAATCATTTCTTGTCCTTAAGCGTATCCATGTACTTGGCTAGCAATATGGATGGTTCCGAGATGTCCGGCAAAGCAGGTGTTAGGTTGGTTTTATTAAGATTAGTGATTTCTTTTATCAGCAAATCACTATTAGTAAATTGGCTGTTGTTTTCAAGCCAGGCAAGCGCAGCATTGAGCTGTTGATGAAACGCAGTATCGTCGCGTGTACTAACTGAATACTTAGCGCCAAGTAATTTGTTTCGCAGAAAATCATAAGCACGCTTTTTTTCTTGTTCTTCGATAAACAATGCAATTTTTTGCTCGCCATGCGTAATGTTGACTGAATCACTAAGTGCAATTTTGATTTTATCTACAGCCTCAAGAATAAATGTTTTGCTGATTTGCCAAATTCTTTTTGCGTCGAGAGGTTGCGACTCTTCCTCGCTAGCCTGAGGGATAGTCGGCTGTTGTTGTTCATTAGTCTCACTAACTTGAACAACTTGAGTAGCTTGTTCGATTAAACCATCTTTAAGTTGAGCGATAATGTTATCCAGCTGAAGTTGCAAACCTGTATAGTCTGGATGTGGGAATTGCTGCAGAGTTTGGGTTTGTTTGGCAATCGATTGGCGAATAGGAATCAAGCGCACATCATTTACATCATTAAGACGTTGATCTGCTGCTTTTAGACCTGCGAGTGCGCCATCAAAATCACGATCCAGTAATAAGCGATGTTGTGACATACGCATTACATGTTCAACCTCTTTAAGCATCCAGCCGGTCTGACTGCGTTCCACAATATCGCTGGTGCTTTGCACAGCGCTGGCTAAGCGCTTCTGTTCAGCAGTAATAGTATTTAAGTCTTTGCCAAGCTGTTGCACTTTTGAGTTAGTGGCTTCAACTTTTTTATTGAAGCTATGACTGAATTTTTGAATACGCGGGTTTTCATCTAAGTTGCCTAGCGCATGTTTAAGCGCTTGACGTTCAACCTCAGCAGCCTGCAGTTGTTGTTGTGTTTGTTGCCATACATAGTAGCCAGCGCCTATTCCAGCTACAGCTAACAGGAATGTCAGAAACACAAAAAAACCTAGAATAGCACCGCCCGATTTTTGCTTATTAGTATTTGCCTGTGGTTTTGAGGGTGGGGCTTTTGATTTTGGGTCACTATCACCCTGAGTGCTCATTGTTTTTTCTCCGTTCATATTAGCTGTCGGTATTTTAATATGGGCTTATGGTTGTCGTATCCATCGCTTAATAGCTGCTAGCATGTCAGTGTCGGATGG
Source organism: Gammaproteobacteria bacterium (assembly GCA_028281205.1). Taxonomy (GTDB): domain Bacteria; phylum Pseudomonadota; class Gammaproteobacteria; order UBA4575; family UBA4575; genus UBA1858. The sequence continues at coordinate 11,758 of JANQKJ010000071.1, read as the reverse complement.
GGTGGTGGCTATTATAGGCAATTTTTTGAATCCAAGAGCTGTTACTTTTTCTGCAATGCGTGGATGACCCACTACTGTTTGACACTTAAGTAGTGATTCTTGCAGAGAATCTGAGGTCAGGGCGAGGAAATTATTCACAGTCTCACTGCTGGTAAACAGTATCAGGTCAATTTTGTTATTTAGTGGTGTGATATCAACCAATTTCGGCACGCTGCGCTGGTAGATTTCAATATTTTGTACTTGAGCACCGCGTGCACGGAGTGTGTCATATATTAATTCACGCCCACCAACACCTTTAATGATCAGCATCATTTTTTGTTTAACTTCCTGTAGAGCTGGGATTGTCAACAGTGCTTCGCTGTCGAATCCATTGTTGGGAGACTGTATTTGTTCTATACTGCGCTGATTTAAGGCATTAGCTGTTGCATTACCAACTGCATAAATTAAGCAATCATTATTAATAAATTTCTTCAGTGACGGAATGATTGCAAAGGTTTGTTGAACAGCATTACTACTTATGAATATTAACCCCTGGCACTGTGCCACTTGTTGCTTTACAAGGGCCGGGTCAATAGATGGATTAGGCAGAATTTCAATGCATGGAAAAGCGATAGTATTCGCGCCTAGCAGGTTAAGTTGCTGGCAAATAGCGTGGTTTTGGTGAGCAGGACGAGTGACGACAATCGAAATATTCTTTAAGGGTAACGTTTGTTGCACAGATTTATTCTTGGTTAAGCGAATTTATTAATTCACTAGCACCCTGATTCATCAGCTCTGCGATGACATTTTGCGTGACCTGAAGAGTATCGGATTGAGTACCGGTGGCAGACGCACGTAAAATTTTACTTCCATCAGGCATGCCAACAAGTGCTTGCAAGGTAATGTTTTCACCTGCTTGATGAGCGTGTGCGGCAATAGGGAGATGACAATTTGCGGATAAGGCCGTGCTGATGCCACGTTCTGCTAACACAGATAAAGCAGTGACTTGATGGTGTAGAGGAGCTAATAGTTCTTGTGTTGTAGTGTCATCGTCACGACACTCAATACCAATAGCACCTTGACCGATAGCGGGTAGACTGGTGTCGATATCAATCAACTGCGCGATTCGACCCTCAAAACCCAAGCGTTTCAATCCAGCGCTGGCAAGAATAATGGCATCATATTCACCATCATCCAGTTTTCTCAGACGTGTATTTACATTACCGCGTAAGGGACGAATAGTCAGGTCATGTCGCAGTGCGCGTAGCTGACATTCTCGGCGCGTACTTGAAGTGCCCACGACTGCATTATTGGGTAATTCAGCCAAGCATGAATACTGATTAGAAACAAAAGCATCACGTGGGTCTTCGCGCTCTAGAATAGTATGGATCTCGAGTGATACCGGCAACTCAAAAGGAACATCTTTCATTGAGTGCACAGCAATATCAGCCTTATCCTCTAATAAGCATTGCTCAAGCTCTTTAACAAATAAGCCTTTACCGCCCGCGGATGCCAGAGATGCCTGCAGAAAGCGATCTCCCTCAGTAGTCATGCCTATGATGTCAACTTTAATATCAGGATGGTGTTGCGTAAGTAATCGAGAAACCTCGTTCGCCTGCCATAAGGCGAGTTGGCTCTCACGCGTTGCGATTCGAATGCGTGACATGGGGTACTAAAAAGCGTGGATGGATTATCTGAATTTTAAGAACTTGCGCACTTCCGCTACATGCCGACGACTGATTTCAAGCTTATCTTCTATCTCTTTAAATGTGACTACAAAGCGTCCGTCGATATTCTTTTCCATGCCGGTAATGTAATTGGTGCTTACCAACGCATTTCTATGGATACGAATTAAGCGGTCTTCAAATTCCGTTTCGAGGTTTTTAAGTGCATCTTCAATCAGCACTTCACCACCCAGGTGGCGCACAGTAATGTATTTTTGATCGGCCTGGAAATAAACAATTTCGTCTACTGGAATCAGTTCTAAATTACCGCGGATACGTGCACAGATGTGGCTGCGGCCAGTATTGTTTGTTTCTATGTTTAGAGCGGCAATTTGCGCTTTAGTCAGTTTGCGCGCTTTAGCCAATGATTTTTCTAGCTTTTCTTGGCGAATCGGTTTAACCAGGTAGTCAACTGCATTGGCGTCATAGGCTTCTAGGGCATGCTCGCTGTAGGCAGTAGTAAATATAATGGCGGGAGGTTCGTCCATTTCGCTCAAATGGCGGGCTGCTTCCAAACCATCCATGCCAGGCATACGGATATCCATCAATACTACATCTGGGTGTGAGTCTTGAACCATACGCACTGCCTCGAGACCATTGGACGCTTGGCCGCTGGTTTCCATGCTATCTATGGAAGATACCATATGAATTAATCGGTCACGTGCTGGTGCTTCATCATCCACAATTAAAACTTTCATTTATATGCCTCTTTTACGCCTAAATTTTTATGTTTCTAGGATGCTTCTATAGGTATATGAAAACTAACAGAATAATCTTCGTCTGACTCTCTTATTTTCATTTTCGATTGATCGCCGTAGGCGAGTTGAAGACGCTGTCGGATATTGTCCTGCGCCATCTTGTTGCCAGATCGAAGTGGGTCACGCTCCAAAGGTTTTGGATTCGTAATGGTAAGTTGCAACTCACGTGCAGTACTTTCGATCTCAATTCGGACGACCCCCCCATCTGTCAGTGGCTCTACACCATGATATATCGCATTTTCTACCAAAGGTTGCAAGATTAATGCTGGTATGAGTGTGCTTAAACTGAGGTGATCTTGCAAGTGCAATTCAACTTTCAGGCGTTCACCAAGCCTGAGTTCCTCAATATTGATATAACGCTTTGTAAAATCAAGCTCTTCTCGTAGAGTGACTTTATCCTGATGGCCAAGTGAGGCACGGAATAAATCGGCCAAGTCTAATACCGCTTTTTCGGCTTTGGCGGGATTGGTTTGGGTCAGACTGGCAATAGTATTCATACTATTAAACAGGAAATGAGGGCGAATTCGGGCCTGTAGCGCCTGGATTCTAGAACGTGCCTCAGTTTGAATATTAGATTTCCATTGATGCTGCACATAAAAGTAACGTAGTGCCACTGCACTGACAATGGCGCTGATGGCCAGATTACGCAACAGGAATCCATTCATTATTAAGGAGTCTCCCTGGGCGATCGGGCTGGTTTCTTGTGGCGTGGTGACCAGAGCCAATATCGAGACTACAAAGGTGACCAACAAACTCATTCCATAGCTGGAAAAGGCTGCCACAATGGGGCTTAAGCGATGCAGGAATCTACGCGTCACACATAGTACTAAAATATTGCCAAAGGCTATCCATACTATAAATAGAGCAATCATAGACAGATTGACCCAGTAATCATCTCCTTCGCGCATAGAAGAAAGCGATAGCACAAAGGCGAGTAAAATAGCCCCCAGAATGACTAGGAAGATCACGCGCGCATTACAAAAATCGGGTAAGAAGCCTGGCTCTAGATAGGCTGGGTCTGGATTTTGTTGACGTTGCGAGGGAGCTTGAGGCATTGAGTAAATTTTTGGGTTATGTGGCAAGTTTATTTTTAAACACTAGTGTCACTAGGTATACTCTCGCCACGTTTGATTGAGTAGCGACCACGTCCAATTATGTCTGATAACAAAACTAAACACCCGTCCCCAGAGAATAGTCAAGAAAATAAGCCTTGGGGTGGAAGATTCACAGAGTCGACGGACGCGTTCGTGGAAGAATTTACGGCATCTGTGTCATTTGATCAACGCATGTATGCACAAGATATTGCGGGTTCCCAAGCACATGCACGTATGCTGGCAAAAATTGGTGTGCTTACTAAAGATGAATGTGACTCGATTGTGCAGGCACTTGATGCAATTAAACAAGAAATTCAAGGCGGTGAATTTAATTGGCGGGTTGATCTTGAAGATGTGCACATGAATATTGAGTCACGTTTAGTGGCAATGATTGGCGAACCAGGTAAGAAATTACACACTGGCCGTTCGCGTAATGATCAGGTGGCAACAGATATTCGTTTATATGTGCGCGAACAAATCGCTTTTATTGATGCCGAACTAGTGCGTATGCAGAGTGCTATTTTAGATCTTGCTGATAAGCATGTAGATACACTAATGCCTGGTTTTACTCACTTGCAAGTGGCTCAAGTGATTACCGTTGGTCATCACATGATGGCCTGGTTTGAAATGCTTAGCAGAGATCGTGCACGCTTGGCTGATTGCAAAATACGCGTCAATGTTATGCCATTGGGTTCTGCTGCTTTGGCAGGTACGCCATTCCCTCTAGACCGCGAATATGTTGCGCAGCAGCTTGGTTTTGATGCTGTCAGTAACAATTCTTTAGATGCAGTAAGTGATCGCGATTTTGCTATCGAATTTTGTTCTTGTGCATCATTATTGTTGATGCATTTATCACGCATGTCTGAAGAGTTAGTGTTGTGGGCATCACAGCAGTTTGAGTTTGTTGAGTTGCCAGATCGTTTTTGCACGGGTTCTTCGATTATGCCGCAAAAGAAAAATCCTGATGTACCTGAATTGGTAAGAGGTAAGAGCGGACGAGTATTTGGTAACTTAATATCGTTGTTGACATTAATGAAGTCACAGGTACTGGCATACAATAAAGATAACCAAGAAGATAAAGAACCATTATTCGATACTATAGATACTGTGTTGGGTAGTGTGCGTGTGTATGCGGATATGTTACCGCACATTATTTTTAATGAAGATAATCTTGCTCAAGCAGTCAATAAAGGCTACGCCACGGCAACTGATTTAGCGGATTATCTAGTAGCAAAAGGAGTAGCGTTTCGTGATGCGCATGAAATTGTGGGTCGTGCGGTACGTTTGGCAATTGACGAGAATAAAGAATTGCCACAATTGTCGCTACAACAATTTCAATCTTTTTGCTCTGTGATTAGTGAGGATGTTTATAATGTATTACAAACGCGAGGGTCAGCTGAGTCTAAACAAGTAATTGGTGGCACCAGTCCCGCGCAAGTACGCAAACAAATTGATGCTGCACGCAGCAAACTTAATGTATAGAAGTTAGTTTTAAGCCAAGCGTTGTTCAATCCATTCGCGAATATGAGTGATTTGCTGTGCGCATAATTCATGCGCCATGGGATAACTACGCCAATCAACATTAGCACCCATTGTAAGCAAAATACCACGCGCTAAATCTCCTAATTGTTGAGGTAGGATCTCATCGTATTCTCCGTGCGCCATAAAAATTTCTTGTTTATGCAGACGCTGTTTATCTGCCTCTAATGCTAGGTGTCTAACGGGTAAATAAGAGGATAATGCTATTACACCGCCAATAGGCACACTGCCATGTAATAGAGTGTGTAGAGCTAATGCGCCACCTTGGGAGAATCCAGCAATAATTATGCGGCTAGGATCTATGTGTTTAAACTTATTTGTAATTAGTGACTCTAATGCCAGCATTGAAGAGTGGATACCTTGTTCATCTTCGTCAGCTTCCAAGCTGAGTTCATAAATATCGTACCAGGCATTCATATGCATGCCTTGGTTAATAGTTACAGCCTGAGTTGGAGCATGCGGAAACACAAAATGTATAGATAAATCAGGTGGCAGATTTAATTGTTTAACTATAGGTTTGAAGTCATATCCATCCGCACCAAGGCCGTGCAACCAAATAATTGCGGCATCGGGCGTTTGTCCATGAGTTTCTTCTAAATAATCTAGAGATTGCATAATTATTCTGCTAGCACGACTATATTATATCGAGACAGACATCGTTATAATTACGCACCATTATATTTCTTGTCATTTTTGCCAGCTTTTAAAAATAGGTAGAGTAACTTGAATAGAATTATTTTATTGCTATTTTTTTCCTTCGTACTATTGCTAACCGCATGCGGTCAGTATGGGGATCTGTATGCGCCGCCTGCAGAACAGTTAGAAGAGATAGAGTCTACGCAAGAAACTCAAGAACAAAAAGATTTACAGCAAGCTGAAGAAGATTTAGCTGAATAAGACAAAAAGTTCGTTCTGCTTTAATCACATTACTATACGGATCTCATAGTGAATCAATTTCCAGGTTTTGCATATCGACAAGGGAAATTATTTGTCGAAGATGTTGATTTATCAACATTGGCTTTAGAGTTTGGAACGCCTGCATATATTTATTCAAAGTCAGCTTTAATGACGCGTTGGGTGGAGCTATGCGGTGCATTTTCTGCGCTGGATTTCTTTCCTTGTTATGCGGTAAAAGCAAATTCCAATATTGCTATCCTGCAAATATTGGCTCAGTGGGGTGCGGGTTTTGATATTGTTTCTTTGGGAGAGCTTGAGCGAGTGTTAGCTGCGGGTGGTGATGCAAGCAAAATAATGTTTTCAGGAGTAGCCAAGCGCGAAGATGAAATACGCAAAGCTATTCATTGTCAAATTGGCTGTATCAATGTTGAGTCTGAGTATGAATTAACACGAATATGTGAGATTGCTCAGGATATGCAGACTCCAGTGAATGTGTCATTAAGGATTAATCCTGATGTTAATCCAAAAACTCATCCTTATATCTCAACGGGGTTGAAAGAAAGTAAGTTTGGAATTGCAAGTCAACGTGCACTGTCACTATATGACTCCATTAAGAACCACCCATGGGTAAAACCGGTAGGAGTAGATTGCCATATAGGATCGCAAATCACAGAAACTGCGCCCTACATTGATGCAGCTAAACACGTTTTTGCGTTCGTTGAAAAATTAGAGCAACTTGGGATTCAATTAAAGCATATCGATTTAGGAGGTGGGTTTGGTATTCAGTATGAACAAGAACAACCACCTGAATTTGCAGCTTATGCTGACAAGATAGCGCCATTATTTGCCAATAAGAGCTATCAGCTGATAGTTGAGCCAGGGCGTTCTATCGTGGCTAATGCTGGCATGTTGTTAGCCAGGGTCGAATATATTAAAGATACTGACGTCAATGAGTTTGTGCTAGTGGATGCAGCTATGAATGATCTCATTCGACCTGCTTTGTATAAAGCATGGCATACATTGTTGCCAGTGAATGAGGATAAGCAACGCATTGAAAAAATTTATGATGTAGTTGGTCCCGTGTGTGAGAGTGGCGACTTTTTTGCAAAGCAACGTAACATGAGAGAGTTACAGTCGGGTGACTTGATTGCGATCATGTCAGCCGGAGCTTATGCCATGACCATGGCAAGTAATTATAATTCACGCCAACGCCCATGTGAGTTATTGGTTGAGGGTGAAGAGGTACATTTAATTCGTCGACGCGATGCATTAGATGAATTATGGCAAAATGAAATTTTGCTCCCTAGCTAAATAACTTAAGCTAATAAGTAAGTAACACATTGAATAGCTACGATGATAGTGCGGTAATAGAGCTGCTAGATAATGTTAAAACAATTGCTATTGTAGGTTTGTCGCCAAAACAAAATAGGCCAAGTCATCGTGTAGCTAAACATTTGCAGTCATTTTCTTACACGGTGGTTCCTGTGCGACCAGGAGTTGATCAAGTGCTAGGTGAAAAGGCTTATAAGTTACTGGAAGATATTCCTTTTAAACCAGATTTAGTGAATGTATTCAGGGCCTCAAAATATGTTGCTGGCATTGCAGATACTTGTATTAGGCTTGGGATAGGTAAAATCTGGTTACAAGAGGGTGTGATTGATTGCCAAGCACAAAAAAATGCGCATGCGGCAGATATATCAATGATTATGGATCGTTGTATATATAAGGAAATAGTGCGTTTAGGTATAAATCAAAACAATAACGCATAAAAGCGGTTAACTTAACCTGATAACTCACGGCGAATACTAGTGAAACTGAATTTCATAAAAATGCATGGATTAGGTAATGACTTTGTATTGCTTGATGGCGTGACGCAGGAGATTAATCTAAATCAGCAAAATATCCGTCATTTAGCACATAGAAAGTTTGGTATTGGTTGCGATCAATTGTTAATTGCACAATTACCTGGTCAAGAAGATGTTGATTTTCGCTACCGAATATTTAATAGTGACGGCAGTGAAGTGGGACAGTGTGGCAACGGTGCACGCTGTTTCGCTCAGTTTGTAAGACGGCTGGGGCTTACAGACAAAAATATAATGAAGGTTGAGACGCTTGCAGGTGTGTTTACTTTGCATGTACGTGATGACATTAATGTCACAGTTGAGATGGGTGAGCCAGAATTTGATCCAGCCAATATCCCATTCAGTGAGCGACATGCGGATAATGTTTATAGTGCAGAAATTGATAACCAACAAATAGAATTTTCTGTCGTTTCTATGGGTAATCCGCATGCAGTGATTTTTGTTGATGATGTGGATGCAGTGAATATACAAAGCATTGGCAGTCAACTTGAAATAGATAAGCGTTTTCGTGAGCGAACCAATGTTCAGTTTGTTCAAGTTAGGGACAGACAGAATATCGTGCAAAGAGTGTTTGAGCGCGGGGTTGGGGAAACAATGGCCAGTGGGTCAGGTGCCTGTGCAGCGGCAGCAGTTGCACAACAGAAGAAAAGAGTGGATGACAGCGTGACGATTACTATGCCTGGTGGTGTGTTGGAAATTGAGCGCAATGACAAGGGTTGTCTGCTAATGACCGGGCCAACAGAGTACAGTTTTGAGGGGAGTATTAATCTATGACAACAAAATCCGAAATTCACGCAAGTGCCAGTAGGAGTACTAGACGCAGTGAAGCGGTATCGTCAATTGACCCTGTAGCGGTCAAAGATTATTTATTGCAGCATCCAGAGTTCTTTAATCAGCATCCTGCATTATTGCGTGATTTAGATATTAAGCATGAGTCAGGTACTGCTGTGTCTCTAGTTGAGAGACAAATCCAGTTATTGCGTGAAAAGAATAGTAGTTTAGAAAAGAAAATCCTGCATCTTGTACAAATAGCACAAGACAATGAGATTCTTGAAGAACAATTACACAGAATTGCGCGCCGACTAATCGAAATTGATCATAATAAAAATATCGTACCTATTATTAATGATCTGCTTGGTAATGAATTCCCTTCATTGCAAATTCGCTTAGGCTTATACGACGTTGCACCAGAGTATACAGTACCGGTCGAGAATAATATTACCAACGCTGACTTGGAGTACGTATTTTATAAACAGATCATTCTTGAAAACTGTCGCGACTGTATTTTCTTGCGCGGTAAAGGCTTGGTTGATTTGTTTATTAAGCGTGTCGATGTTAAATCTGGTGTTGCGATACCGTTGCGTAGTAATAAGAACTTTGGTGTATTATTACTTGGTAGTTCTAATGAAAACCGCTTCTATGAAGGAATGGGAACGCTTTTCCTTGAGTATTTAGCAGATTTGCTCAGTCGTAAGTTAAAGAAACTGCTCAAGCAATAACTAACATAACAGTTAAGATGGTCGAACAGTCACTTAAAGAATATTTAGATTATCTACGCACCATCAAACATTACTCCTCTGCAACTTTAGCGAGTTATCAAAGAGACCTGCAAGGGTTTATTGATTATCTGGCTGAGCAGGATATTACTGATACTACACGTGCAACTATTCACGATATCCGTGCATATATTGCGAGCTGCCACCGCAAAGGACTGGCAGAGAGTAGCATGCAACGTTTGTTATCATCTTTGCGTGGATTCTATAAGCACTTAATCAAAAATAATCAAATAACTTCTAATCCTGCAGCAGATATTCGCGCGCCTAAAGGAGCAAAAAAGTTACCGAAAGTACTGGATGTTGATCAGGTCGATCGCTTGTTAAGTGGTACTCAGAGCAGCCCGTTAGAAATGCGTGATCACGCCATGATGGAACTGATGTATTCATCAGGTTTGCGGCTCAGTGAATTAGTCAACCTGGATTTAATTGATATTGATTTGCATGCCGGGCAAGTAAAAGTCACGGGTAAAGGCAATAAAACACGCTATCTACCTATCGGCCAACAAGCTCGAGAAGCGTTAGATAGCTGGTTAAGCTTACGTGACAGTATCGCGATAGAAGGTGAGCAAGCAGTGTTTGTTAACCACCGTGGTTCCAGGCTATCGCAACGAGCGGTACAGAAGAGGATGCGTGAGCAAGCACAAAAAACTGCTCTTGGCGTTCATGTGCATCCGCATATGCTGCGTCATTCATTTGCCAGCCATTTACTGGAGTCGAGCGGTGATTTGCGATCAGTACAAGAATTACTGGGGCATGCCAATATCAGCACGACACAAGTTTATACTCAGCTAGATTTCCAGCATTTAGCTAAGGTTTATGATCAAGCCCACCCTAGAGCGCGCAAAAAGGCGACATAAAACTCGCAACAAATAACTCCTATTTTGGTAGATAACCTCCACTAGACACAGTCGTGTACAATTCGCGCCTAGTCAATATTAAGGCAGTAGCATGACAACAATTGTTTCAGTTAGGCGCAATAATGAGGTTGTTCTCGGTGGGGATGGCCAAGTCACACTTGGTAACACGGTCATGAAGGGCAACGCTAATAAAGTACGCCGATTATATAATGGTAAAGTCATCGCTGGGTTTGCCGGCGGTACCGCAGATGCTTTTACCCTTTTTGAGCGCTTTGAAGGCAAATTAGAAAAACATGCAGGTCATCTAACGCGTTCGGCTGTGGAGCTGGCGAAAGACTGGCGAACTGATCGTATGCTGCGCCGACTTGAAGCATTATTAGCAGTTGCTGATAAAACTACTTCGCTGATTATCTCAGGCAACGGTGATGTCATCGAACCAGAAGATTCATTAATCGCAATTGGTTCCGGCGGCCCTTTTGCGCAAGCAGCCGCACGTGCATTGCTGGATCATAGCGACTTATCTGCACGAGAAATTGTCGATAATTCCTTAAGCATCGCTGCCAATATCTGCATTTATACAAATAAAAACGTCACTATTGAGGAACTTTAGCCGTACTTAAAAGGAATTTGTTATGTCGAGTATGACACCACGAGAAATAGTCGAAGAATTAAATCGGCATATTGTTGGGCAGGATGATGCTAAGCGAGCAGTCGCTATTGCGCTACGCAATCGCTGGCGTCGTATGCAGTTGCCAGAAGCACTACAAGCAGAAGTAACACCTAAGAATATTTTAATGATTGGTCCAACAGGTGTAGGCAAAACTGAGATTGCTAGACGGCTTGCAAAACTTGCTAAAGCACCGTTTATAAAAGTGGAGGCGACAAAGTTTACTGAAGTAGGTTATGTCGGGCGGGATGTAGAATCTATTATTCGAGACTTAACTGATAGTGCGATTAAATCTACACGCGAAGCGGAAATGACAAAAGTAAATTTTCGCGCGGCTGAGGCTGCAGAAGAGCGCATCTTGGATGTATTGTTGCCACCGCCTAAGGCAGGGGGTATGGATGGCAGTGACAGTGATTTTGCCAGTGATACGCGGCAAAAATTTAGAAAAAAATTACGTGAAGGTGATTTAGACGATACTGAAATTGAAATTGAACTAAAAACTAATCCGCTGGGGGTAGAAATCATGACGCCTCCGGGGATGGAAGATATGGCTAGCCAACTACAAGGTATGTTTCAAAACATCGGTGCGCAAAAAACTAACAAGCGTAAATTAAAAGTTAAAGATGCATTTAAACTATTGGTTGATGAAGAGGCGCAAAAGCTTATTAATGAAGAGGATGTTAAATCCAGAGCATTACGACAAGTCGAGCAAAACGGTATAGTATTCCTCGATGAGATCGACAAAGTTGCTAAGCGTGGTGAATACAGTGGTACCGATGTATCTCGTGAGGGTGTTCAAAGGGATTTGTTACCGTTAGTTGAAGG
>JANQKJ010000027.1 GCA_028281205.1 Gammaproteobacteria bacterium | reverse complement strand
CCTATTAAAAGTGTCAAAAAAGGTGAAGGCGAAATTGATATTGCAGTGCATTTTGCGGATGTAGACTTTATCCCTGGTCAGTATGCCTATGCAGATGAGGATGGCATTATTCTCTGCGCCAAAGCACTTGTGTAAACATAAACTTTATTCCGTTAACGCCAATGACTGACCTTGCCGATACTTTGGCATTCAATATCCATTGTATTGATATTGACTATATTCGCCCTCGACTGGCATGCAGCTATCTTATGTTGCATGAAGGCAGAGCAGCCTTCATTGATTGCGGCACTAGTCACTCAGTTCCACGCTTGATATCGGTACTCAATGAATGTGGATTGAATACATCTGATGTCGACTATGTCATACCCACACATATCCATTTAGACCATGCAGGTGGCGCAGGCGCCTTAATGCAAGCGCTACCAAATGCCACACTGGTGGTACACCCGCGCGGCGCACGCCACATGATAGACCCTCAACGCTTAGTCGATAGTGCCAAACAAGTCTATGGTGCTGAAAAATTTGATACTTTATACGGGAAAATTTTCCCCATTACAGAAAGTCGTATGCGTATTGCTAATGATAATGACGTTATTGACCTTAATGGTCGAAAATTACTTATTGCTGATACACCAGGCCATGCTCGACACCATTTCTGTATTTATGATGAAATGAGTCGCGGCTGGTTTACCGGCGACACATTTGGTCTCTCTTACCCAGATATTTCAATTACTAAGGGAAGCTATATATTTCCCACAACCACACCAGTTCAATTTGAACCTGATGCATGGATACTATCAATAGAAAGATTATTAACTAAGAATCCTGAACGTATGTTCTTGACACATTATGGAATGGTAGAAGATATACAAACTCTAGCAATCAAACTTAAGGATGACTTAACAAAATACACCAAGCTAGCATTAGTAAACCAACAGCATAAATCACGCGTTGAAAAACTCAAACATAGACTCATAGAATTTACTCTAGAAGACTTAGCTAATTTAGGTTGCAAACAGGACAAGAATCAACTAATAAAGTTAATTGAAACTGACATTTCACTTAATGCCCAAGGTTTGGATATTTGGTTAAATAGACAAGAAAGATCTTAATAAAAATGAGTATAAACCCTCTCCGTAGAAGGAGTAGTGTTTAAACGATACAATTACATACTACGACAATTCGTATTTTACATCGATTCTAGATTATGCTTATCCATGCCATTTTAAAAAAACCGGTTATCACATTGGCTTTCATTCTTGCCATCATCGCCGGGCTCTCAATCAATGTTGAAAAAATTCATATTGATGCATCACCTGATTCACTATTACTTGAAAGCGACCCCGATTTAGAATTTTATCGAGAAACTCATCGAGAGTATGGCTCCGATGAATATATCATTGTCGGTTTCCAGCCTAATGATGATTTGTATAGCCAGCAAACTATCGATTTTATTCAGCAATTAACCAATGAGTTAAAAGCTGCACCTGGCGTATCAAATGTTAACAGCATTACTAATGTTCCTTTACTGCAGCAACCACGCAGCCAAGGAGAGGATGGTGTAAGTACTTTTCGCAACTTAACTCACCCAGAGGTTGACATCTCAAGCGCTCAAGAAGAATTTGCTATTAGCCCTATTTATTCATCAAACCTCGTTAGCCTGGATGCTAATTCCACTGCCATTAAAGTTGATATTCAAAAAAATGAAGAGCTAGTTAAATTACTACAAGAAAAGTATCTTCTTCTTGATCAAATCGAAGATCCTAGTAACACAGCAAACCGGGATTTAATCGATCGACTTGATGACGTTAACACTCAAATCCCTCTCCAACGCGCAATTATTAATGAGCGCTACAAATATGCTTTGGAAGATGTACGTGCCACCATCAGCAAATATCAAGATAAAGGGATTTTTTATCTAGCAGGTGCACCACTGATTGCAAACGATGTTAAGCTTTTTATCAATAATGATATTCGTGTATTCGGCATCAGCATGATTGTCATTATGATATTTGTACTGTTTCTATTTTTCCGCAGCATTTCTTGGGTGCTACTGTCTTTAGTATGTGCGTTTTTAAATGTCATTATGGTGTCTGGATTAATTGGCTTATTTGGTCTGCAACTAACCATCATTTCATCCAACTTTGTTGCGCTATTAATTATTTTCTCCATCACATTATCGATCCACGTAATCATTCGTTACCAAGAAGTTTCCAGCAAAAATCCTAACGACCATAAAACCAACCTTATACATGCTGTCAAACAAATAGCGACTCCATGTATATATATGGTAGCCACCTCAGCAATCGCATTTATCTCACTAATAGTTAGCGATATACAACCAGTAATATATTTTGGCTTAATTATGGTAATGGGCCTTTTGTGTGCATTTCTATTAACTTTTACTGTATTACCCACACTTATTTACTTAGTGAATCCTAAAGTGCCGGGCTCCGAAAAAGAAGCCTCATCAACTTTATTAAGTAACATTTTAGACAAACTTACACATAATAAAGCCATCGCTGGCATTGCCGTAGTCATTATTGGCTCCATTAGCATTTATGGCATCACACAAATTACTGTCGAAAACAGGTTTATAGATTATTTCAAGTCAAGCACAGAGCTGCATCAAGGTTTAGTATTCATTGACCAGCAACTGGGTGGCACCGTGCCGCTAGAGTTACTACTAGAAGCGCCGGAAATTGTTGAGGATGATATAGACGAATTTGATGAAGATGATGAATTCTTAGACTACCTAGAAGAGGAAGAAGAAAGCTTTACTCAACAAAGCTATTGGTACAATCGACGCGGCATCCAAAAAATTCGCGACGTACATGAATACCTGGAAAGTTTAGATCAAGTTGGTAAAACCCTTTCTATCTCAAGTACTGAAAAAGTCTTTAGGCAACTTGCAAAAGGAGAAGAGTTAGAAGACTTTCATTTAGCATTAATTTATAAAAAATTACCTGAAAATATTAAAGCCGTACTAATCAATCCTTACATATCACATGAAGGCAACCAGGCAAGATTAGTAGCAAGAATAAAAGATTCTGACCACACTCTAATTCGCAATGACTTACTAAATAAAATAGAAAAAGATATCAATGAAAGTTTAATTGCTAATGGCGAAAGTGTTCGCTTAAGCGGCATCAGTGTTTTATACAATAATGTATTACAAAGCCTCTACCAGTCCCAGATACTGACTTTAGGCACTGTATTTGTCTGCATTTTGATTATGCTGATTATATTATTCCGCAATGTATTGTTAGCAATAATTGGCACAATCCCTAATGTGTTTACTGCATTTTTTATTTTAGGCGCTATGGGACTCTTGCATATCCCATTAGATATTATGACGATTACTATTGCTGCTATTACTATTGGTATTGGCGTGGACTATGCAATTCACTACATACATCGCTTCAAGAAAGAAGTCCATCAAGGCGCAAGCTACCCACAAGCCATCCGCACTGTTCAGATGACTGTCGGCAAGGCTTTATACTATACGTCCATCACTGTGACGCTTGGCTTTATTATTTTGATCACTTCCAGCTTCAAACCATCAATTTACTTCGGGCTTTTTACGAGTATCGCGATGATAGTTTCTTTACTAGCTACATTTACTATTATTCCGCTACTTATTCAGTGGTGGAAGCCAATTAATACTAAAAATTAATTGCTTTGTTCACATGCATAATTTTTTTGCAGCACATCCACCAGCACAAACGTAGCGCTATTATTTTTAGCCGCCTCGTTAGTTGTAACGCGTTCAACAAACTGCTTCACCACATCATCTAAATTTAACTCATTACGTTTGCATAAACGCTCAGAAAGATCCATTAATTCGATAGTTGACGCAATAAACCCGGAACAAATACCAGCTTCAAATTGATTAACCGCCTTCCCCAAGCTTATAAACTCAATATATTCATGACAATTTTCAGCCATGGTATCAGCTTGATAGAAAGTGGCTTGGGCATTATTAGTGGAAATCAATAATATACTTAATACGTATAAACAACGACGCCAGAACTTGGCCAGAATAAACATATGCAAACTCAAATGATTTAAAGTTGCATAACAATAACAAATTATCAACTTAGCTTAAAATAATTTAGATTACTGTTTAATTAATTGCTTGATAAATATTGTATATTCATCATCAGCACGCATTTTGTGTTGATCTATATAAATACTTGCTGGGTACCATGTCCCTTCGCCAAAGGTTACTTTCACTTCACCATGCTCATGCCTCAATGAATCAAGCGCCAACTCATACCATTCAGTAATTGTTAACTGTTGATCAAAAACCTTGCTACTGACTTTTTCACCAGAGTCAGTAGATACCACATCTGTAACACGATCATCGAAAACAGTCACTTGTAGTTCTTGTGTATATTCAGGCGCACAAAAACACTGTTTAGTTAATATATATTCATAATTGCGATTATTGGCATCTTGCCATTGCTGATAATTCTGCAGCAAAAGGTCGCGCACTGCTTCCTCACATGCAATTGCACAAGATGCAAATAGACACAAAACTATTATTAAATGCCGCATTATTTAATTACTTACGAACCAAAAGGTGACACTGCCTGAAAACAAATACAAGAAACATCATGAATATAAAAATCAATCCAACACTGCCTGCACCACCTTCTTCTTCGTCTTCTTCATTGTTTGTGTCTGTTGTTGGGTTACCGCCAGGTGGTGGCGCAACAGGTGTATTACTTACCACATTACCATCCACAATACTGAATGGACTCATTAAAGTATTATTTATTGCATTAATTTCTTGTACATCAGCTGTTTGTTCATTTACCGTTTGAGTGATATTCACGTTTGCTGCTGCTGCATCAGCACGTACACTGGCGACGACTTTAAATGAAGTTGGCGGATTCATTACTGTGCATGTATAGGTAGCACCACCTGCAGCAACCGCACAATTATCACCATTAGCATTAACATTAACAAACATTCCTTCGGCAAGGTTAACGGAGCCAGTCAGGTCAACCCGGTCGACTGCTAAAAACCCGTTTCTAAGTGTCACAGTATAAGATGAAGGAAATTCTAAATTCACATCTAAGACCCCACTATTACCAGCATCTTCAGTAATAAGAACGTCAGCTGGAAAATCTAAGCACTGTTCTGGATTCACTAGACTCGACAGTGTTGCTTCAATATCTGCAACACTACACGATGAAAATTTACTTAAATTAAATGCAGGGTTAATTATAGGTGACATAATAAATGTGGAACTAGAGCATAACACGTTTGCACCCGGACCATCATGGTCAGAACCTAAATTGTGAGCCAGCTCGTGAGCAACCACAACTGCTGTAAGAGGAATATTAGGTGTTGTTGGATCAGTAAAGAAAATACTCGAGGTACCGGTACTAAACCCATTTGCCTGACATACACTGCCCAGGTATGCCACACCCAATGTTCCTCCATTAAAATCCCGGCCTGTTACTAAATGTGTTAAAGCACTGTTATTCGTAATAAAGGGAATTTCTGCATTGTTTTTCTTAGTTTCTATATTCGTCAATAAATCACCCGCATCTAATACCGGACTTGCCGCAACGCTGGTATCAAATAGGTCATTGACTAGCATTTCAACCGTTATGGCACCAATAGATATCTTTAGATCATTCAAGTAATGTCCGTCAACAATATTGAGAATAGATAATGCTTGTGCTGTTGCTTGCGCTCCAAATACAGCCTGAAAAACCAAATCAAATGCAATCTCAACCTCTGCAATGACACAAATTCCATTAACCTCCTGACTACAAAACTCAGCAAATGTTGCAGCTGCAGGTAAGAGCGCAGAACTGCTACTAGCAAAACCAGCCATTGCCGCTCTTTTACCTATATGATCTAACATGCTATGCGAACCATCCCCACTGCCACATGTGCCAGCAAGCCCTTCCACTTCGGCCATAGGCATTGATTCCATCATGGACATCGCACTCAATGCACCTGAGACTCCACTAACATCTTGCTCAAACATATGCATTGCATTATGTATTGATACCACGCCTTGCCAACGATCTCCTACTAATGATGCGCGCACCCAACTACTTTCCTCACCAGAGACAATACCTACAAAATGTTTACCCGTCGCCTCTGCTATTCCAGAAATTTTAGAAACTAGCTGCTTATTCTCAGAAACAATGACTTGATACTCTAATCCTTGAATATTGACGGGAAAAGTTACTTCTTCAGATGCATGAATTGAGGCACTAAAAGATAAGCAAAAGATAAGACTAAAGACTAGAGCGAAACGCATAATGATGGTCATCCTCAAAAGTGACAGAAATTGTATTTCTGTTTTAATTATTTGATGAGCATCTAATTTTTTATGCCATATATACCCTCAATGATGACAAAAGGTATAAAAACAAGGATCAGCTGTAACTCTTAAATATGCAACCCAGACACAATACAAATACGGAATTTAAAGATAATTAAGCTATCGAGTATTCTCAATTTATGCATGCTTTTATTACCAACAAATACCTATTAGTAACGACTGCGATCTGCATTTCAATTATGCTTATCCCCACTCAGCACCGAGAAATGTTTTACTTAAATCTTGAATTTGCACAACGGGGAGAATATTGGCGTTATATCACTGGACATTTTACGCATTATTCATGGCTACACTGTATCAGTAATCTTATCGGTTTATTTTTACTATATGGCTTATTCCGCAAGCCAACAGAAAAAATAAAATGGTTATTGCCAACCGCATTTATAATTTGTGTTATTTCATTTGGCTTAGTTATCTCAAGCGAGAGCCTGAAATGGTATGTCGGGTATTCTGGAGTTCTAATTGGACTGTTAAGTTACACTTGCATTTCAACATTTGGGCAAAACGCCTTACTTTCATTTGCGTTTCTATTGCTTATAAGCACTTATGTTGCCGGCCAAACGGTTTTGGGAGGGGAACTAATACAGTCAGAATTTCTGTCTGAGATTAATACTTCGAGCTATGCTCACGCATTTGGGCTAACTGCTGGCCTTATATATGGCCTGATAGAAAGTTTGAAATATTGTACTTTAAAATACAACTAATAATTTCTTAAACTATACATGGTCTCCTGCGGTGATAGTATTTAACATCACTGAAGCTGACATCTTCTCCACCGCCACCCATATACATATCTTTAACGCTATCTGATTCGGCCAGTTCTGTTGCTGAGCCTTTAAGTACTACGCGGCCGTTTTCAATAATATAACCAACTTTTGCATACTTAAGTGCGATATTCGCATTTTGTTCAGATACTAAGAAACTAACACCGTCTTGCTCATTAAGTGTTTTTACAATTTCGAAAATTTCTTCAATAAGTTGTGGCGCCAAACCCATTGACGGTTCATCTAATAAAATTAGATTAGGCCTTGCCATCATTGCACGACCCATAGCTACCATTTGCTGCTCACCACCTGAACATAGACCACCAAGATTTTTTCTACGGTCTTTAATTCGCTTAAAGCGATCATAAACGTATTCTAAATCTTGTTTAACCGATGCCGAATCTGCATTACGAATAAATGAACCGGTTAACAGATTTTCTTCTACAGTTAAATGACCAAAGATATGACGTCCTTCTAGAACTTGCACAACTCCAGCTTTAACCATGTCGTAGGCAGTCATGGTACTTATATCAACACCATTATACTCAATGGAGCCTTTGTTTACTTCACCACGTTCCGCCTCTAGCAATCTTGAAACCGCTTTACAGGTTGTAGTTTTACCCGCACCGTTAGCACCCAATAGTGAAACAATCTCACCTTTTTGTACTTCTATAGAAACACCATGTAATGCTGAGATTACACGCGAGTAAAGCACTTCTATGTTTTTTATCGATAATATGGGTGTTTCAGTACTCATCATTAAACCTTAATCTATTCTTTGAAAAGCCTACCAAGCCAATATGACTCGGTAGGCAATATTACTACTACAATGTTGATTTATCTTTTAGAGGTCAAAATCATCATCGTTGTTGTTGGCATCACATGGACGACGCTCAATGTTATTGTCGGCCGCATACTTCTCAGCACCCGCA
>JANQKJ010000373.1 GCA_028281205.1 Gammaproteobacteria bacterium | reverse complement strand
AGCCAAACGTATACTTAAGCCGAACCCATGATGATCAATCACAGTTGTAATGGTAACTCATAGCATTATAATGGTAACTCAGACGTCCTGCTTATCAAGTTCTCGCGAAATAAAATTGTCGTTGGTTTGAGACCTCTAAACGTTAGCCTCAAAGCACTTTCGAGTCGTCCAGAAATCGCACGCTAAATGGTTCAGCAACGGCTGTCCATTTCAATGGTACTAATGAGACGATTGCTCTGCTGTTGATTACGCTTCGATTAAGCGAGATTAGCGTGAGTTTGAACTGTCCAATGAGTCCAATTTGAAACTTTCATCGAATCAACAGCATTTCGTAGCTATGTCAATCCTCAGTCAAGGTATCGTTCGTAGTGATATAAAGAATCAGACGGTTTCTATGCTCACTTGGCGCATTCTCGAAGCGTGAGTCGACTTCAAAGCCACAATAAGCGTATGCTAGTAATTTCGTTTTAGCAAACCACTGATCAGCATGTATTTATTTGGGACTCTATGAAAATGTAACCCGTCTATTGATGTAAAAAGGGTGGAACTTTTATCGATGACGACATTTGAACCAACCATCAATTAGGTGTCTCTATGATGCGCACGATTCGAATTGGTATGCCAATGCCGCTACGACACTCCGCGGGAATCAAACCAGCCACTGGCAAAGAAAGCTGACAGAAAATTGTTACGGTTGATTGGACGACAAGGTGTCGCAACATCGCGTTGCCCACACATATGCTATCTTAGGGCGTTTGATCCTTGCATGAACCACCACCACGTCTTGTTATTAGGTGGAGGAGGGTGCAAATATTGGGTCAAATGTTTAAACATTGCCGTACCTTCAGATTTTTGAAATATTGAAAATAACTGGGGTTTCACCGATAATTGTGCCAACATGTGATCAAAGGAGACAAAAAAGTTTTGTCATCACGTGATTATATTTGAATGTTAGCGTCGGCAAAGTAAATCAACTGTCTAACAGTGACTACTTAATTTTTTAACCCTAGGGGTGCTAGGAATTCAGGTGGTCACCTAAAAGGTCGATAAAGGCCACAAAATGTCATTTTGGTGATGCTAGTTTAGGAAATCTAACCCGATTAAGTGTACATGTGAGGTAAGCCCGATACCACTCGACAATAATGGCGCAGCATACATTGAATTCGCTTAAATAGTTTGGGTGCAATTTTCGGTTCAATTCTACGAATATTTGAACTTTCACAGCTTTTTCTCATGTAACGGATGTAGTCGTAAGAGTTACTCGCAATGACAGGACTGGAACACGCGACTTTAGGATTTCCAGTCGAACGTTTTACCACTGGGTTACACTAAATGCCCATCATGGTTTGATACACGACACTTGTGCAATTTTATTAAACATTGCTAAACCTGTTGGATTAGACAATGTTTTCTTATATAATTGCGCTAGCAATCCCTTTCAACACTGCCTAAAGCCTGAAAATGCTGGTAATTCGTTAAGACTAAGCAGTAAAACTAACCCTGATCGCGAGAACTGAGCGGGTAGCAAATACTCAAGATGCCCACTTGGTCCATCAAAAATATACCACTTCTATCCCGGAATTTTGTTCTAATCCCAAGGCAAACACATAACCAGAAAGTAAAATAACTACTAAGCCAAGATTACTAAGTGTCAGTCATAAGGCATCTTAAATCCTGCAAAAAATCAACTAACAAGTAGCTTGTAATCACCGGGTTCTTTGCTCATCCAACCTTCACTCTAACACGATCCAAACCGACCATTAATTTAATGATCGTAAATACTTTCAAAGACCAAAATTGTGTAATTTAAAGCAAGCTTTCAAAACTAGCAAAAACTATACACGTAACCCATAAATATAAAGTAACTAGATCCCATTAATTTTTACAAATTTGTTTGAAAACAAAAATAAAAATGACAAATTGCAAACGGTTTTATCTACAACCCCACCACCATCCACCCCGTCCACATCTTGCACATACATGAAACAGTTACTCTGAATAAGTAAATCAGTAGACCAGAATAATTTAATGGCTTTGTGTGCATATTTCAAAAGCAATCCTTGCCTTTTCTAATCGTAACTCATCACCATTTTAGCGTGAATATCATAGCAAAAGTGCCATAAAATGATAAAAATCCGTTAATCAACTGGTAAGGTTGCCATTGCCCAGTATTGGCTGTAGGCACGCCAAACTAATTCGTAACCGCAGTGCTGTTAAAACTTTCTGTGCCTTTTCATAAGCCAGGTGCTACCCTATGGCGACTGTATGGTTAACAATCGCATACGGTGTAAAAAAATTCATACAGTGTAGCGGGATCATCCAAAGTTTGAATGAGTTACATTTTTGCGGTGCCATTTTTGACGCTAATACTGCAGCGATTAATCTGGTCTACGCTCGAGGTCAGCGTCAAAACGTGTGAATTCGGCGCCTCCGATTGTGTGCTTATTTGTTTAAACAATATCGATATAAAACGCAATGTGATATGCGGGCCCTTAGCGTACTTTTAAGGCCCTCAAATTCCATACTTCGAAACCAGCATGGCACGATCAAAATGCAGTAAATGTACGCTGAAAGTATGTGTCCTATCCTCTTGAGGATCTGTGGATATGGACAAAACTATATTCCATAGACTAAATATAGCTAATTAGTAACAGAAAACCAGAAAAGTTGAACAAAATTGATCGTAATTTTTGTTATCGTGATAGTGATTAAAACATTAAATAATGCGAACAAACAGTCCAAATCTAATTAATTCTATCACCCAAATTGACTTGTGAGGGTGTAAAATAAGCTTAAAAACTAGAATTATAAAATACTGCTAGTTTGTGAAATACCGATTTAAAAATGTTTAAAGATCATTTTTACGAGCACTTTGACACTGACCAAGTACAAAATTAAACTAAAAAATTACAAAAATATTTACAGTATGTACAGGCGACATCTTCGGCCAAGGCTTCAGATCAGGCCGCGGTTGAGCAGGCGAACGCAGAAGCGGGCGGACCGACGAAGGGCCTTGGCGCGGTCGGAGTAGAACGTCTGAAACAGAGATTACTTATATCATCATCATCATCATCATCAACATCCTCATCATTATACCATCATAGTCCTGTTTTTCTTTCCTTGGTTCTTTCCACTGGGGATCTGCAGATAGATCATTAGACGAGAATAAGACACCCGCTGTCGCTCAAATTCAGCGGAACAGTTGAGGGTTGCATAAACAGTCGCCAAGAGGCTTTATACACGAGACACCCACAGAGTTGCTTGTTCACTGAGCTGATACTCTGCGGCCTCAGCCTACTCATCATCATCATCATCATCATCACAAACGTCAGCCAATCAAAGTGTCGTATGGTATTATGCGCTTATTACTGCTGGATCAATTATTTCTCTTGCATATACTGCTTAGGATTAAATCCTACTTTCGATGGCGTGTTAGAATAATTTAAATCGAGACCGTAAGGAAGGCCGCCAAAATTGTTTAGGCGTAAGTCGTACAACGACTGACACTTTACCCACATTATCGCAGTCGCATTTTCAAAAAAACATTCTGCATTCTGCGTTTAGTTTGGGCGTAGAATGGAGGAAGTGGTTACGGGACTCCGTAGCTATCGACAAAATGTGTCAGTCCTTATGCGAGCAGCTTTAGTGTGCTGTCCACCTGATGCCGTACGCGAATATTTGTTGAGAATTAATAAAACGTAAAGAATTAATAAAAGGTAAAAACGTCTGCTAATTTACAAAAAAACGTATGATATAAATCGCCTATGGTCTCTTGATTGATGAGTAATCGTCAAGATTTGAAGTGGCAGTTTTATTTTTTAAGTCCCGAGGGGTGCCAGGAAAACCAACAGCCCACTTGAAAGCCCTTATAGGCTCACCAATTGCCATCTATTGGAACGCTCGTGATGGGGTTTGAACCCCGGTACATGT